>NZ_JXIQ01000134.1 GCF_000934845.1 Mesobacillus subterraneus | reverse complement strand
AAGAATATTGGGATCCACGCCCAATTTTCCCGCAATTACAAAAAAGGCTAAACAGATAAATTCTGATATTATAACAAAAGCCGCCAGAGTTCTGGCGGCTTTTGCTTGTTTTATGAAATTGCCAAAAGCATGATGAGGACAAACATTGCTGCATTTACAATTTCGTAAATTCCCACCTTCATGGCGCTAAGCGGTCTTCCGTAAAGTGCAACGGCTCTGATCAGGCTTGGTACTGACGCAACAGCGACAATTGCTTCTCCTACTCCCAGCCATAAAAGCGGAACGAGAAGATGATAAATCCAAGAAATCCACTTGTACGAACTGTTTTTCTTTTCCCGGAACATTGTTTTCACATAGAAAGTACTTCCTGTAAAAAATAAAATACTTGACGCAAACACAAGAATCCCGTGCGGATTAATTTCTGCACTAGGCAGGTAATTGCTAGCCAGGCCTGCGATGGAAAAAACAATAATTGCACTGAGATCATTCAATAAAGCCCTGTCATTATTTTTAGCAGAGAAATAGGCGTTAAGGGTGAAGAAGGGAATCATTGCTAACCCAAAGAACACGATCGATGGGGTTGTGAATAACGGAACCATTAAGAATATCAAAGCTGGAATAATATAAATCATGGCCCATTTGCGATAAAACGGGATTTTCTTTTTTTTGAACATCAATAAAAGCGGATAGGTTCCCAAATATAGCAGCAGCCAGCCAATAAAAAACGGGATATGCTGCCAGACGATTTCACTTGCCGCTGCTCCAAGCCAGAAAGGGATGAACAACATCGCCCAGGCTCCATGCTGTTTCGGTATAAATAATTTCATGAATGAACACTCCCTTTTGGTTCCTGCCTTAACTTTAAACCAGTCGGGAGAATCGACAAGTGAAACACATCACATTTTTGGCAGTGACAATTCCAACTGACACCGAATTGTCAAAAAAGAATCGGATCTTTGCGCGCAAAATCGTCGTTCCGATTAAACTTGATCGAGAAGGTACTCAAGAACCCAAACGATTCCTCTGTGATCTTCCATTTGAAAAACTGGACAAGGACAATCTTTCAATAAGTTGACCACAATCGGGTCACGATAAAAAACCACTTGAATATTGGCAAGGTCTTTTACTAACTCTATATCTGCTTCGTTCCTAAGAATAACAGCTTTTGGATAGGACTCCCTTTTGTAACCCTCTATCAGGATGACATCTGCCTGAAAACTGGATACTACGTTTATTTCTTCAGCCAGTGACCATTGTTCTTTTTCCGCATGAACAACGAGCCTGCCCCCACCTTCGACAATGGAGACAACAGCTCCTGCGCCGATATGGCGTTCGGAATCCTTTTCTTTTGCTATATCAGGCTTGCCTCCGTGACCATGGTGTTTCACTGTTGCAACCTTCAGGCCGGCTGCTGTTAATCGCTTTATAAGGGTAAGGCTCAAGGTCGTCTTTCCGCTATTCTGATATCCTACTATCTGGAACAGCATTGGTTTTACCAAGGCCAGTCACTGCCAGCATGGTCTTCAAGGAGCAGAACTTCGACTTCAGTTCCCGTTTCGAAACCTCTTGATCCTCCTGGAAGAATCATCAGGGAATTAGCACCCGCTAAACTCATAATGATATTAGATTTATCAAGGCCACTTGGTGTTACGGACAGCTTGCCGTTTTCAATGGCCAGAGCGCTTCTGACAAACCTAGTAAACGGATTTGCCTTAGGGAAATTGGCATCTAGAATCGCCTTTTCCTTTCTTAGATGCGGCTTATCGGTGAACAGCATTGTCCTAATAATTGGCCGCGCAAATAGCTCAAATCCAACATAACAAGCAGAAGGGTTTCCAGACAGGCCAAACAGCAGCTTTCCATCCAGCTGAGCAACGGTGGTCACGCTGCCCGGACGCATTGCTACTTTATTGAACAGGACTTCTGCTCCAAGTTTTGCATAAATCTCCGGCAGATAATCGTAATCCCCAACGGAAACTCCCCCGGTTGTGATGAATAAATCCACTTCCTCCATCGCTTTGCTTACTGCATCAAAGCAGGTGTCAAAATCATCAGGCAGCTGTCCAAAATATTTAACTTCAGCTCCCGCCCTAAGGATCTGCGCGGAAATCATATAGGAATTGCTGTTGCGGATTTTTCCCGGTTCAAGCGGCTCATGGACATCAAGCAGTTCCGTGCCGGTTGCATACAAGCCAATTACCGGCTTTTTTGCAACAGGGACATGAGCGTAGCCAAACGTTGCCAGCATCGCCTGGATTCCGGGATTGATGAAAGTGCCTTTTTTGACAAGCACTTCCCCTTCCTGCGCATCTTCCCCACGATAGGAAACATTATCTCCTTTATGATGCTTTCGTTTCGTCTCCATATATTTTTTTCCGTCTCGGTCTACTTCTTTCGATAGTTCCAGCATGACCACCGCATCAGCGCCAACTGGCATCTGTGCCCCAGTCATGATCCTAACAGCCTGGAAGGGTCCAAGTTCCTTATCGGTTAGCATTCCTGCCCCAATATGGTCTACCACTTCAAATTCTACTGGCTGATTTTGGGATGCTTCCTCTGAATCGACTGACCTGATTGCATAGCCATCGTATGGCGCCCGGTCAAAATGTGGGACGTCACTCGTCGCTTTCAGATCCTCTGATAAATACCGTCCATAGCTTTCATTGATTGATACATATTCAGTTGAGCCACTCTGCTTGTGCTCCATGACTCTTTTGACTGCCTCTCCGATCGGGATAGGGTTCCTTCGTTCCAACATATAATCAGCTCCTATTGCACGCTTAACTTGATAGATTACTCTTTTGAGTATAAGAGTAATGGAAAAATGAATAGATAACAAATCTCATCGTATTTTCTCATAAAACTTTCAAAAAATATGTAGACTTTTTGTGAAGTGTACGAAAAACCCTTTAATCACAATACTATTTTCCATATTATGGATTTGTCCAGCTACAATACCCCTGAAAACAGCCTGGCGAAAGATTCCTTCGTTCTTTCCCTTAGCCCCCGCTTATAGTATTGGACTGGGCTGAGTTTCGCTGAATCTTCAAGGTCCTGTTCATAGTGTGCCACCAGATCTCGGATCGAACTTGACCCAAACAGGAAAACATTTACTTCAAAATTAAGATGGAAGCTCCTCATATCCATATTGGCCGTTCCAATCGATGCAATATTTCCGTCGACAATGATGACCTTCTGGTGCAAGAACCCCTTTTTATACAAGTAAATTTCAGCGCCATTCCGCAGCAGTTCCGAGAAGTAGGAACGGCTGGCATACTGAGTCAGAAAGCTATCGTTGATTTCTGGCACTATGATCCTCACTTCGATCCCTTTCGCTGCTGCGACTCTTAATGCCGTCCGTATCGCTTCATCAGGAACAAAATAGGGAGTCGCAATCCAGATCGACTTCGTTGCACAGGACATCATCGTATAGTAAAAATCACTCATGATGCCTTGCTGTGTGTCCGGACCGCTTGGAACCACCTGGACTGCCCCATCCAGTTCATCGCTTTCATGCAGCTTTTTCTCAGCTACCTGGTGCGCAAGAATCTTTTCATGATTAACATATTCCCAATCAAGCAGAAAGACATTGTGCAGAGTATAGACAGCCTCTCCGGTCAGCATCATATGAGTATCACGCCAAAAACCGATCTTCTCGTCTTCACCAAGGTATTCTACGCCTACATTCAAACCGCCAACAAATCCAATTTCACCATCAATGATAACAATTTTCCGATGGTTTCGGAAATTGAATTTCTGATTGAAAAAACCGTATTTTAACGGAGAGAACGGGGCAGCTTGAATGCCTGCATGCTGCATGTTTTTAATGTCAGCCGCGTCAATTTTCATGCTGCCGGCAGCATCGAACAGGAATAACACCTCAACACCGTGCTTCGCTTTTGTTATCAGGATGTCGATGATTTCCTTTCCAAGCCGATCTGACCGAAAAATATAGTATTCCATATGAATAAATTTTTCCGCTTCACGTAATTTCTGTTTCAATTCAGAAAAAGTTTCGTCCCCATTTTTAAGAATTTTCACTCTTGATGCTGTCGTAATCGGGGTCATAGTTGCATTCTTTGCATATTTTGCAAAGCAAAGCTGATTTTCAGTTAAGAAAGAAAGGTCCCTTGACTCTTCCCTCCTCATCAGCTTTTCCCATTGATCACGGTCCCTAATACGCTTGCTTTTGTATAAATACCCTTTTAAATACAGCTGTCCAGAAAATAAATAAAAGAAATACCCGGCGACTGGAAATACCAGCAGCACATACATCCACATCAATGTGTGTGGTGCCGACCGGTTCTCCAGCATCAGCGAAAAGATACTAATAAACAGGATCAAAGAATATCCCACAATCGCCATTATTTTCATTGTCTGGCTGTATCCAGTAAAAAAGACTATATAAATGCACACTATTAAAATAACTACAAATAAAAAATCCATTCTTCTCTTTAGCATTCGGCAGTCTCCACCATTTATTTATTGTAGATTCCTATATACCCATAACCCTTTCGGTTGGAAACATAGTATGCCCAAAATGCTTGTTCCCAAAGAAAAGCGCAAGCGCCTTGATCAGCCCCGACAAGCGTTGCCCGCCTAAAACGCCACGTCCTGTGGCTAGCGGGTCTAGCACGTCCTGTGCCTCGGAGGTCCGCCCGAAGAAGTCGCTCTTTGACTTCATCGGGCGGACCGAAATGTCTCGAGGGGCTAGGCGCTGGAGCTTGACAACTCTCGAAGTTAAATTTGTACTTTCTTATTCTAAAAAAATACGTTGAAGCAGAAAAAGACTCCAAAATGGAGTCTTTAGCCGCCTATATAGGACATCTCAATCTTCTTTTTTCTTTTTCCTGCTGTTTCAGCTGTGCGTTCATCTGAATAACGATCGGTGCGATGATTCCAAATTGCTGTCACTCGTTCACGGAGTTCGTCATCTGTTGCACCGGCACGCATGAAGTCACGGATATCATGACCATTGCCATTGAAAAGGCAGGTGAAAATCTGGCCATTTGCCGATAAACGGGATCTTGTACAGCTGGAGCAGAACGACTCTGAAACGGAAGAGATGAAGCCAACATTGATAGCAGTTCCTTTGTAACGGTATTTTTTGGCGACCTCCCCATAGTAATCGGGATCAACCGGCTCTAGTTCATGATGCTGACTCAGCATGTCATAAATTTGCTTTTTGGTGATGACGTCATCCATCTTCCAGCCGTTTGTACTGCCTACGTCCATGTACTCAATATAACGGAGCTCCAGTCCTTCCTTTTTGCAGAATTCTGCCATCGGAAGAATCTCGGAATCATTCAGGCCTTTCTTAACAACCATGTTGATTTTTACGCCTAATCCGGCCTTTTTCGCTGCTTCAATTCCCTTGATTACTGGTCCTACCCCAACATTTCGGCCATTTATTTTGCCGAATAATTCATCCTTTAAGCTATCCAAACTAATATTCACACGCATTAAGCCTGCTTCAAAAAGCTCTTCGGCATATTTAGGGAGCATGACACCATTAGTTGTCAACGCGATATCTTTCAGTCCTTCTAACTGATGAAGCTTCTTGACAAGGATTGGCAAGTCTTTGCGCATCAAAGGTTCGCCGCCTGTGAGCCGAATTTTTTCCACTCCCAGCTCAATGAACAATTTTGCCAAACGTTCGATTTCTTCATAGGACAATAGCTCACTCTTAGGCAAAAATGCAAAGTCAGGTCCAAAAATCTCAGCAGGCATGCAATACTGGCAACGGAAATTACAACGATCAATGACAGAAATACGTAAATCACGCAGCGGTCTATTTAATTTGTCTTTTATTATGGTTTTTCCCATTTGTGTCAACTCCAATTATAGAAGTTATGATTATGGACATTTTACCAGCTAAAAATATCGGTAACTGTTACTATTCTCACTGTAACATGAAAAGTCCTTTATTTAAAACTGTTGATTTTCACTTATGTTTATATTACACCATAAAAACAGCCCGGATAGTGTTTTTATGGTGAAATGTCATTATGTTGTCATATTGCAGGCAAGACATGGTCACATAGTCGAAGCTATTTCCTCCCCTGTAACTTTGTTCATTGAACTGACACAGTTGCAGCCAAACTCAGAAGCAGTTGGCTTTTTTAATCGATATACTATACATAAAGGACTTTGTTGCAAAAATGTGAACGGATCAACGGATGATTGTGACGAGATTTTGACATTTACTGAAACGTCATTTAGTTAACACTATCTAGGTGTTATTATTATCACCAGAACAAAGTGCCACGGATGATAACTATTTAAAAAGGGTGATGACCATGCCAAACACAACGAAACTAACTCATTCAATTGAAATTAAAGAATTGCTCCAATTTGCAGAACGAACATTCAAGATTACCAAGGGCACGTACTTGTTCCAAGAAGGCATGGAGGCAGAGGAGCTTTATTTGGTTCTTGGCGGCAAGGTGCAGATTAGCAAAATTACCAAGGATGGCCGTGAACTCGCATTACGAATTTGCGGGAAAAATGATCTTTGCGGTGAATTAACCCTATTTACCGAAGCGCCAAAGTATCTGCTTAGCGCATTGATTCTGGAGGATGCAACCATTTCTGCAATTCGCAAAGATGTGATTGAGAAGGAGATTTTCCAAAATCCAGCGCTCGCATTCGAATTTATGAAATGGATGAGCGACCATTTCCGCAAAACGCAGACAAAATTCCGTGATTTAGTCCTTAACGGGAAAAAAGGCGCACTGTTCTCCACATTGATCAGAATGACGAATAGCTACGGCGAACAAAGAGAAACAGGCATTTTGATTGACCTTCCTTTAACAAATCAGGAATTGGCCAATTTCTGCGGCACTTCCCGCGAGAGTACAAACAGAATTCTGAATGAGTTAAAACGGGAAGGAATCATCTCCATTAAAAACGGGAAAATCTTGATTCATGATATAGAGTACTTACGCCAGGAAATTGGCTGTGAAAATTGTCCAGCAGTTTTCTGTTCGATTGATTGATTAATAGGAAAAGCACAAGCGCCTTGGTCAGCCCCGACAAGCGCTGGAGCTAGTCAATTCTCAAAGTGAATTTTATAATTTTAAGAAAAGCGAGTGATAGCTTCACTCGCTTTTACGTTTTCGGCAGCTCGTTTGATGTGAGCTGCCGTTTTTGCTGCAAAATTCTCTCCTGCGCTTGTTAGCTTTCCTGTTTTTGTTTTCTCAGCGCTTTTGGAATATAGACGCAGAACGGCTCGCTTTCCAAGTAGTCACCCGTCATGGCATATGCGCGCGAACGAGAACCTCCGCAAACAAACCTAAACTCGCAAACACCGCATTTTCCTTTGTATTCATCTGGGTTTCGCAGTGACTTGAATATAGGGGATTCCCTGTAAATTTCAGCAAGGGGCTGTTCCCGGACATTCCCTGCTTTAACAGGCAGCAATCCACTCGGATATACGTCTCCAATATGGGATATGAATACAAACCCATTTCCATCGTTGACTCCTTTAGGAGCGCGGCCAAGACCATCGATCGACCCGGTCAAACCTTCACTTGTCAGCGCCGTTAAATAATCAATTTCATCCGTATGATTCTTTGCCTCACGCATTTTTTGCTGGATAACAACCCGACGGTAATGCTGAGCTGCCGTTGTTTTTATGTCGAATTTCACTCGTTTGCTTACATCATAGAGCCACTGGAACACTTTTTCATGCTCTACCGGGGAGATCATATCCTTTTCCTGGCCGCGTCCTGTCGGGACAAGGAAAAACACACTCCACAGGACACAATCCAGACCCTCAACCATTTTTGCCATTTCCTCTAAATAATCTATATTATATCGTGAAATAACGGTATTGATCTGAATCGGAATTTCGAGCTCGTGCAAATACTTGATTCTTTCCATCGTTAAGTCAAAGGACCCCGCTGTACCTCTGAAGTGATCGTGAATCTCAGCTGTTGGACCGTCGATGCTGAACGCCCATCGAGATAAGCCGACCGCTTTCGCCTTTTCAATCGCTTCCTTCGTTACATTCGGTGTCGCACTTGGTGTCATCGATACGCGGACACCCTTTTTCACTGCGTATTCCGCGATCGCAAATACGTCCTCCCTCATTAAGGGATCTCCGCCTGTAAAAACAAGCATCGGATTATTCATTTCGTATATTTGGTCAATTAGCGCTTTTCCCTCTTCGAATGACAGTTCACGAGGATCTCTGCTATATTGTGCCTCTGCGCGACAGTGCAGGCACTTTAACTGACAAGCTCGTGTAAGTTCCCAAATCACAATGAATGGGTCGTGGTTAAAATCTCTTTCCAACATATTGGCACCTCCTTAAGTACTTCTCCATATCAAAAGTATATAAGTGTTTCCAACATGTTAAAGTGAACTAACTCACATACAACATCGCCAAACGCGCTTTTTCTATGACATTTTTGTGTCCTGTGCTTTAAATTCTATAAAAAAAACAGCAGGAGAATTTTCTGCTGTTTTGGAAGTTTTATTAATCCCTAACACCGAGGGCAATTTTTGCATACCGCGTCATCATATTTTTTGACCATGGCGGATTGAAAACAATGTTTACTTCGGTATCTTTGATTTCCGGAAGGTCGGCAAGGGCTAATTTTACTTGCTCAACGATTGTACCAGCTAGCGGACAGCCCATGGAGGTCAAGGTCATTGTTACAGTAGCAAGTCCTTCTTCATTCAAGTCGACATCATATACCAGCCCTAAATTCACGATATCAACACCAAGTTCAGGGTCTACGACCATCTCAAGCGCACCCATAATGCTATCTTTTAATTCTTCATCCATTGGTGAACACTCCTTTATTAATACTTTGCTTGTTTCTATCATAACAATGTTTCATTCCTAATAAAAGCAGAAGGTCTAGAGATGCTTAGCAAACCACTCTGCCGAAGCCTCGACCCCAGCGTTGGTGACATTGTGTCCTGCATGCTCATCGGTAATAAATTCAAACTTTTCCGCTGATCCTTCATAGTTTTTCCTATTTTGCTGATAAAAATGATAGGCTGACTCATATGGCACTACTTGATCCATTTTGCCATGCCAAAACAACAGTGGTCGTCTGTTCAGTTTTTCAGGCTGCTGACTGAGGTCGTACTGTTTCAGCTGTTGGAGCAATTCGGAAATTTCTTTCTTCGATAGATGAAGTGTTACGTTCTGTTTTTCCATTTCATTCAGCTGCCACAAAGCAAATCGTTCATATGCTGGATTGCCCAGTGAACTACTCCCACCACTTACCACCCTTACAGGTGGCTTGAAGTGGGGGCTTCTCGACTTATCGTTGC
>NZ_JXIQ01000133.1 GCF_000934845.1 Mesobacillus subterraneus | reverse complement strand
AAAGTGAAGGGTTTGTGACATTAAATCAAAAGAATTAGCTTCTAATTTTGATGCTGTGGTGATAGAAGACTTGAACATGAAAGTCCGTTAAAATGCTTGGCTTTAAGGCAGGCTTTATATCATTTATAATAACCAGGTCGACAGGTTTTTGGAAGGTATCTTCGAGGTGAAATTTCAAATCCATATAGTTGTCAAAGGATAAATGAGAATCACTAAATTCAACAATTACATCAATATCACTAGAATCTTTTTGTTCTTCACGGCTATACGAACCAAACAGTCCAATGCGCTTAACAACCGTATTTTTCTCTCCAACTATTTAGATTACTTGAAAGTACATGAAGGATTTCTTGTTGTGACACCATCCTATCACCGCCATTTCCTCATTATTCATATCTCCATGATAACATCCTCTTTTAAATTATTCTCCAGAGGAAGAAAAAATCCTGGCAATGCGCAGGACAATCGGAAGTTTTTCTCATTCAGAAAATTTTATAATATTATCTCTCTATACGACTGTATGTTTACTATTCGTCATCCATATTGTCATATGCTAAAGCCCATAAATTCATTTGGCTGTTTACCAATTCCTCATTTGTATTTCTCTTTACATAAGTATAGTTTCCAAGTCGATCCTGTTCACGGCTTTTTACATTGTCCATAAGGTATATCGCAAGATTTTGCTTTATTCGTTCCTTCAAATTTAGATTAAGAATTGGAAAAGTAATTTCCACGCGCTTTTCCATATTCCTTGTCATTAAATCAGCGGAAGAAAGCAATATTTTTTCTTGACCGTTTTGATGAAAATAATAAATTCTGCTGTGCTCTAAAAACCTTCCAACAATACTAATCACACGAATGTTCTCACTGACCCCTTTAATCCCGGGTCGCAGACAGCATGTCCCCCTCACGATCAAGTCAATTTTCACTCCTGCTCTTGATGCCTCATATAGCTTAATGATTAATTTTTTGTCCGTAAAGGAATTCATTTTTGCTATGATCCTGCCATTGCCAGACTGTTGATGAAACGCTATCTCTTTGTCAACCAATTGAATAAATTCTTCTCTAATATCATTAGGCGCCATAATTAAATGGTGAAATGGGGGTTTTTCCATAAAACCACTTAAATAATTAAAGAAATTGGTTGCATCGATTCCGAATTCTTCATTTGCAGTAAATAATCCTAAATCAGTATATACCTTTGCTGTTTCTTCATTATAATTTCCTGTACCAAGGTGAACAAATCTTTCGATCACGTCATGATTCTTTCGCACAACAAGGGTTATTTTACTATGTGTCTTTAATAATGTCTTCCCGTATATCACATGACAGCCAGCCTCTTCCAGTTCTTTTGCCCACTGAACATTATGTTCTTCATCGAACCTTGCTTTTAGTTCCACAAGGACAAGTACTTGTTTCCCATTTTCAGCTGCTTTAATCAAGTATTTTATGATCGGAGATTCTTCACTCACACGATATAGAGTTTGTTTGATGGCAAGAACTTGATCGTCCTCTGCTGCACTGCGAATAAAATCAATTACTGGTTCAAACGATTCAAAAGGGTGATGGAGGAGAACATCTTTTTCTTTGATTATTTCAAAAATATTCTTTTTCACTCCCTCTTGTTCGATAATCATATCCTGCGCAGGTTGTGGCAGGAACGTCTCAAAAGTAAGATGTTCTTTAAACGCAGCAAGTTGCTTGTAAAATCCGAAAAGAAAAGTTAAGTCGAGTGGTCCTTCAAGAAAATAAATATCTTTTTCATGAATTTCCAGTTCATCTATGAAAAATGCAAGCACCTCCTTATCGATGAATTTTTTTGAGACTTCTAACCTGACGGCTGCACCCCATTTCCTCATTTTCAGTTCTTCTTCAATTTCCTTCAGCAGATCCCTTGCCCCTTCTTCATGAATTTCCAAATCCGCATTCCTAGTAATTCGAAAGATTGTAACTGATTGAACCTGCATACCCGGGAATAGTTTATATACAAAGTGGCTAATCAGTTCTTCGATATAAACAAATTTTCGTTTATGACCTTCATCCTGGTTAGGAATCTCAACGAATCGATCCAATCCTTTCGGTACCTGCACGATGGCAAATTTTTTTTCGGTATTGCCGCTATCATCTTTTTCGTATAGGGTTACGTCTAGATTAATTCGTTTATTTGCCAACAACGGAAATGGGCGATATGCATCAACAGCCAGTGGTGTTAATACAGGAAAAATAATCTTATCAAAATGCTGTTCAAGATAACTAAGGCATTCTGGAGAAAGTTCTTGCATAGAAAGAAAGGATACATCTTCGTTTTTTAAAGCCGTTAATAATTCTCGATAAGTTTTATTTTGTATGGCGACCAACTTATGGGTTATTTTTGTTATTTTTTCCATTTGTTCCTTTGGGGTTAAACCTGCTTTATTTTCAGGCTGAGTAAATCCCACTTTAATTTGATCTTTTAATCCGGCCACTCTAACCATAAAAAACTCATCCAAATTCGAACTAAAAATAGCTAGGAATTTTAATCTTTCCAACAGGGGATTAGAATCGTCCCTTGCTTCTTCTAGGACTCTTTTATTAAAACTCAGCCAACTGAGTTCCCGGTTATTAAAATTTGAAGGTTCATTTAGTTTAATATTGTTTTCCATATCTCCCACACCTTTATTAACTAATCTTCTTATGAATTTGCATGCCCTTTTCACTTCAATCAGCCATTGTAAAATGTAGATTTATTCTTTTTTCCAATGCGTTTTCCAAATGTTTGATTTGTTTTTCTGCTGCCTTTTCCTCTGCCATCCACTGCTTGATGCATACTATTTCAAGCTGAATAAACTCTCCCTCATCATTGCAATGTATTTCTTGAATAATTTCTCTTTTCGTATTGTTGAGTACGAATGCAAATTTTAAGATGGAGCCTAAGAGCCGTAATTTTCTTCTTTCGTTTTTTTCAAACCAATTTTTATAAGGACTAATATTTTCTTTAAAGGCAGCTTTTGATTGGAATGAAGCTAATAAAGCAATTTTAATCCAGTCACGATGAGGCAGCTCTAGAAAATTCCGGTTGGATAAAATATAAAATGAGTGGGCACTAGCATAATCTCTTTCTAACACTTCGCCCAAATTGTATAGATAGCTTGCTCGGTGTAAGTCTTGTATATCTTCTTCGATTAGATCTGTATTTACTGCTTTAAGGGATTCAAAAAGCATAAGCGCCGTCTTAAAAACCAACTCTCTTTTATCCAAATCTATGTCGTATTCAAATGAAATTTCTCTGAGACTTTCACTTAATTTTTTTTGAAAACTCCCATTTAGCTTTAAATGATCCAATAAGACTCCATCTCTCAGTCCTTTTTCACTTATTTGGAGAACTGGAGCATTTACTGTCCGGTATATCTCCAGAAATACTTCAACCGCAGGGAAAACAATTTCTGCTCGCTCTTTTGAAAGTCCCAACACTGTTTGAATTTCATTAAAAGATAAGGATTTTACTCTTTCTTTTACTGAATCCAAGTCTCCTTTATCGATTTCATAAAGATGAACAGAGTTTATTGGATAGCTTTTCATTACCTGATCAATGGCACCGATACTTCTCGCGCTTCCACCAATGCCAATAATCGGCAGCTGACAATCTTTCAACCAATCAATTGTTTGAATTTGCGATTGAATATAAGCAGCTAGGCTGGTAAGTTCTGTATCCGTAGGCTTGTTTGTTGGAAGGAATTGTTGCTTTAACGATAAAACGCCAAAAGAGAAACTATAGGAGTGGACCATTTTCCTATTTCGAAATTGGGTAATTTCAAGACTTCCTCCTCCTAAATCGACAGTTATTCCATCATTTTTGTCTGTCGAACTAATGACTCCAAGAAAACCGTATTTTGCTTCCTCTTCCCCTGTTAAAACGTCAATAGAAAAGCCGGTTTTATCATTGACAATCTGCTTTATTTCTCCTATGTTTTTGGAGCTTCGTATGGCTGCTGTTGCAAAAATCTTTATCGATTCAACATTGTGCAAAGCAATCATTTCTTTAAAAACATTTAGGGAATCTACAAGGATTTTGATCCCTTCAGAATTTAATACCAAATCAGCATTCAAATACGTTTGCAGCCGAGCCGCAATCTTTATGTTTTCAATGACTTTTATCGCATTTTCTGATTTGACCCGATAGATGACCAATCGGACTGTATTTGAACCAATATCCACTATGGCTATTTTTTTTACCATCTTTACCCTCGCCTTGTCTAATTTACTTTTGTTTTTCTTTGAAGTTATAAAATCGATACCACTAATTGAATAATTTAGATGATACATGCTAATTAAAGAGGTAAAGTATCTGTTCTATAATGAGCATATCATAACATATGGGGGGGAATGAAGAATGTTAGATGTTTTTTGAATGGAAGGGATTTTCAGAGAGATTATGACTAAGCATTTGTTTCATTTCTCCAGCCACAAGACACAAGACACAGGGACGGTCGGAATGTTCTCACGTCTCATTCGGGAAAGGAAATATTTTAGTATAGCTATAATGAATCTTAGTTGAGCCTATGGTTTACCTTTTTTTAAAATTGGGCCGAAATTCATTTTTTGACTAGGATTATACAGTTGAATTACTACAGTTTTCGACGCTGGATCCGTCCCTTTGTCGCATATAACAAAGCCAGTGACGGGTGTCCCGTTAATACAACCCATACTCTTTCATCTTCTTATACAACCAAGGCCTGCTAATTTCAAGTAGCTCACTCGCCCGTGTTTTATTCCCACCCGTTTTCTGAAGTGCTTCTACGATCGTATCTTTTTCAGTGATATGAATTCTGTTTTTAAAATTATATCCACTATTATTTGGAATACCTATTGTTTTCTCAACATTCCTTGGCATGGGAGAAATATCATCAACATCAATATAGTCTCCGGTTCGTATATTTGCTGCTCTTTCGAGAGTGTTTTGTAATTCACGCACATTGCCGGGCCATGAATACTCCATTAAATTTGTCAATGCTGAATGTGTTATACCTTTAATATAGAAACCGTTCTGATTTAGATTATGGATAATGCTATTTACAATCTCAGGCACATCTTCTATTCTTTCGCGAAGAGGGGGGATATGGATACTCATAATATTTAAACGATAATATAAATCTTCTCTAAACTTACCGACACGAATTAACTTTTCTAAATCCTGATTTGTCGCAGCAATGATTTTCATGTTTAAATGAATAGTCTTCGAACTGCCGATTGGCTGGAATTCCTTCTCTTGTAAAACGCGCAACAATTTCACCTGTAGTTGGGGAGGCATATCCCCAATTTCATCCAAAAATATTGCTCCATTTTGTGCTACTTCAAACTTACCTTTCATCCCGCCTGGTTTTGCGCCTGTAAACGCACCGCCTACGTATCCAAAAAACTCTGATTCAAGTAGTTCCGCCGGTATTGCAGCACAATTCACTTCCACAAATCTTCCTGGTTGATTGGATGCAGCGTGAATCCCTTGGGCAAACATCTCTTTCCCTGTACCAGTTTCGCCAGTGATCAAAACGGTGGAAATGCTTTTTGCAGCTAGTACCGCCTCATGTTTAACTTTTTTAATTGCGTTGGATTCGCCGGCAATATCATGTAATGTGTATCTCGTGCCTTTGGTGTTATGGATTTCATCTTTATAGGCTGAAACTTGTTTCTCCAGTCTTTTGACTTTTGTCAGTGCCTCCTGCAGTTGTGTTAAGCCTCGGAAGGCAATTTTACAAATGGCACTGTTCAAATCTCCATTTTCCTTGATCAGGTTGATAGAAAGGAGGCATTGTTGCCCATTTATAATTTGTGGTGCGTTGATGATGTTTATTCCCCGCTTCATCACATTTTCTATATCCAGTTCAGGGAATAATTCCGCAGCGGATTTGGATAAAACGTCTTTGCTACTTAATTGAAATAAATCAGAGAAACTGGTATTCACCAAGGTAATGACTGCATTTTTATTTACGACAAACATCGCGTCATAGGCAAAATCAATTACCGAATTTAATTGAGTATAGACAATATTATAGGAGTCTAATAATTCCTGGGTTGAGAGCAATCCAACAGGTTTTTTTTCTTTATTCACCACAGGGACATGTCCTATATTATGATTCAGCAAATGAATTCTTGCCTCTTCCAGTGTATCTGTTTCGGTTACAAAAACCGGATCCGCTTTATAAAATTCTTCAATTGATGTTTCAAGTGGTGTTTTATTTACCAGAAGGCGAAAAACTGAATTTTTTGTGATGATTCCGGTCAGTTCTCCATTCGAATTTACAATTGGTAATATTTTTGAATTTCCCTTTAAAAACACCTTGAGAACATTATCTAACGTATCTCCCAATGTGCATTTTACAAAATGGGTTGTCATATAGTTTGAGATTAGCAAATTCATTCCTCCTTCGAAAAATAATCTTTACTATATTGTATCAAATTATTATCAGAAATTTAAAATTATTTAGTCAACTTTTTGTTAACTAATCTTATCACTTTACACTTCATCTGTTAATGGTTATTAACAATATATCGTAAATACCCTTGCCGTGACCCACCGAAAAGTTGGCATGCTTTTTGCTAGTATATAGTGTAAGAAAAGTATAGGTATAAAGAACCCAGGTGAGGACTTGATGGCAATCAGTCCATTGTTGATACGAGGAGGAAACATGATGAGTGTTTTGAATGGTTTGAAAGTATTGGATTTTACGACGCTGCTACCGGGTCCGTTTGCAACGATGATGCTGGCGGATATGGGCGCAGATGTCGTGAAGGTGGAATCTCCGCACCGGGAGGATATGACCAAACATCTTCCGCCAATAATCGATGAAGTATCGGCAGCATATGCGCAACTCAACCGCTCCAAGCGATCAGTTGCACTTGATTTAAAACAAGTGGATGCAAAAGAAGTGATTTTCAGCCTCATTAAGGAGTACGACATCGTTATTGAACAATTCAGGCCGGGTACTATGGAGCGGTTGGGAATTGACTATAAAACATTGAAAAAAGTGAACCCGAGCATTATCTATTGCTCGCTGACCGGATATGGACAAACAGGACCAATGAGTAATAAGGCGGGGCACGATATTAATTATTTAGCCATATCAGGTGCTGCAAGTTATTCCTCGAGAAAGGATCAGGCACCCATTCCGTTAGGGATTCAAGTGGCTGATATTGGCGGTGGCTCTATGCCTGCAGTAATCAGTATTTTAGCTGCTGTCTATCACCGACTGCAGACTGGGGAAGGCCAGCATATTGATGTGAGTATTACGGACAATTTGTATGCTTTTAATGCATTATACGGATCTGGTTATCTGGCAGGTGGGGAAAATCCGGGTGCGGAATCACTGATGCTTAATGGGGGAACGTTTTACGATTATTACGAGACAAAAGACGGTCGATATTTTTCTGTCGGTAGTCTGGAGCCAAAATTCCAAAAAGAACTGTGTCATTTACTTGGGGAACCAGCATTACTGACACTAAGCAGTAGCACGAAGACAGCGGACCAACAGCAATTTAAGGAAAAAGTGAAGATCGCGTTTAAAGAAAAAACATTTGATGAATGGCTTGCGCTCCTTGGGAATGATTTTGACGGATGTGTCGAACCTGTCTTGAAATTCGCTGAAACAGTTGAACATCCACACATAAAAGCGCGTGAGATGATTGTTCCTGTATCAATGCCAAGTGGCGGCACGCAGGATCAGATTGCGTTTCCGATAAAGTTTTCCAATCAACCAGCTTCCTATCGCCATACGGGTGTGCAAACCGGAACACATACAAAGGAGGTTTTAAAAAAGGCAGGCTGGAATGATTCGAAAATAGCCGAACTGTCCGAAAAAGGAATTTTTGGTTAAACGATATGATTAAAGGGCTGTGGATCTGAATATGGGTTCGCCCGAAAAATTGGGAGGAAACAATATGACAAGCAAAGCAAACGTGATCGGTGTTAGTATGGTGAAGTTTGAAAAGCCGGGAAAAAATGAGCCTTATGAAATCATGGCTTCGAAGGCAATTACGAACGCCTTGAAAGATGCGGGAATCAGTCTTTCAGATGTTAATCAGGCGTATGCAAGTTATGTTTATGGTGACAGTACAAGCGGTCAAACCGCCTTATATCGCGTCGGCATGACAGGAATTCCTATTATAAATGTGAACAACAATTGCTCATCAGGTTCCACCGCACTCTACTTGGCACGACAGGCAGTCGAATCTGGTGCAGAGGAATGTGTACTGGCTTTTGGATTTGAGGAAATGAAACCGGGGGCACTGAGTGAAAATTGGACCGACCGCATGTCGCCGTTTCAATGGATTTACGATCAGTTTGAAACATTAAACCCTGAATTACCGGATGGACCTGTTGCCTTAAAAGTATTTGGTGCAGCCGCAATAGAGTATCTTGAAAAATATGGCGCAAGTCCGGATATATTTGGAAAGGTTGCTGTTAAATCCAGGAAGCACGCAGTAAATAACCCTTATTCCCTGTTTAACAAAGAAATCACATTAGATGAAGTGATGCAATCGCCGGAAGTGTATCCTGGTCTTAACAGATTGATGGCATGTCCGCCAACGTGTGGTGCAGCTGCAGTAGTCGTTTGCAGTGATGACTTTGCCAAAAAACACAATATTCAAAATGCAGTCAAAATAACTGCTCAATCGATGACTACAGATAAACCAGATTCGAAGGAAAATAATATGCAACTGGTCGGTCTTAAAATGACTGAAGAAGCTGCAAAAGAAGTGTACGAAAAATCCGGTGTTGGCCCGGAAGATGTTGATGTAGTGGAATTGCATGATTGTTTTACCCCTAATGAAGTAATCACCTATGAAGGACTAGGACTTGTCGGAGAAGGTGAAGCAGAGAAGCTCATCTATGATGAGGACAATACTTATGGCGGAAAATTCGTCGTTAATCCTTCAGGTGGGCTAATGTCTAAAGGACACCCCCTTGGTGCAACAGGGCTTGCACAATGCACGGAGCTTGTTTGGCACCTTCGTGGAGAAGCGGGAAAACGGCAAGTTGAGGGAGCAAAAGTTGGATTGCAGCATAATGTGGGCCTTGGTGGAGCTTGCATAGTTACGATGTATCAAACGGTATAGTGGCATGAATGTAACACGGTGACGGGTCAGGGCTACTGTATTCCATTTTTAAAAAATAGGAGTGTTCGTTGATGAATATTGTAGAAGCGTTAGAAATTAACACAGAAAGGCAGCCCCTTCACGAGGCCTTACATTATGAAGACCGGCGGTACAATTATTTTGAGTTTAATGAAAGCGTTAACAAATTAGCGAACGGATTATTGGAACACCGGATGAAAAATGGGGCGAGCTTGTAACTGCAATTGTTGCTAAAAAAGCTGATTCTGAACTAACAGAAAAAGAATTGATCGCATTTGCCAAAGAAAATATAGCAAGTTATAAAACTCCGAAAAAAGTGATTTTTGTTGATGTCTTGCCAAGAAACCTTTCTGGAAAGCTGTTGAAATATCAGCTTAGACAGCAATACACAACCGTTGAAAATGAGGTGTAAATATGTCCATTGTCAATACAACATGTAATCAGGGCGTATTCGAGATCGCGCTAAATCGTCCAGATAGGTTGAACGCTCTAAATGCGGAGCTGTTATCAGAACTCGGAGAGGCGATAAATAAGGCAAAAAGAGATCCGTCCATTCGGTCGATCCTCCTTTATGGTGAAGGAAAAGCATTTTGTGCAGGTGGCGATTTAAAGGATTTTGGAATGGACGATACGAATCCAATCGAAGTAAAGGAATTTCTGCAACGCGGCCATGAAGCGTTGATCGGTTTGTACAATATGGAGAAGCCGGTAGTCGTTGCAGTGCATGGACCCGCAGTTGGAGCAGGCAGTAATCTGGCTTTTGCCTGTGACATAATCATTGCCGACGAAACAGCTTCATTCGCTGAAATTTTTGCCAATGTGGGTGCCTTACCTGATATGGGAGGATTGTATCTCCTTCCACAAAAAATCGGCATGCATAAGGCAGCAGAATTAGTTTTTACTGGAAAAACGATTGATGCGAATACAGCGTTGGAGTTCGGCTTAATAAATCAGGTTGTAGCAGAAGGTCAAGCAGGGAAGGAAGCCAAAAAACTTGCTAGATTATTAGCAAGAGGGCCAACGAAAGCATTGGGATTAGCAAAAAGGATCATGCACCAAGCGCCCTATTCATCATTGGAAAGTGTATTGGAAATGGAAGCGATGGGGCAGGCCATTATATTTCAAACGCAGGATTTTAAAGAGGGGAGGCAGGCATTTATTGAAAAAAGAAAACCAGTCTTTAAAGGGGAATAAGCATTTTCTTCAATTAATAAAAAACTTAAAAGGGAGTGAATAAAGTTGAAAAAAAGCTAAATAAGATTGTAATTATTAATCATGTTGCTCGAAAAAAATTCGAATTAAATGAGACGAACAAAAATGGGAGGGTAAAATTTTGTTAAATGAAAATTTGAAAACAAGAGCAACTATTGGGGATGGATTAAAAAGAGCAAGTTACCGATATCCGAAAAAGCCTGCATTAGTATTTTACAGTGTAGACGGCGAACAGCGAACGTACACGTATGAAGCGTTAAATAAACAGGTCAATCAGGTGGCCCATTCGCTTCGAGAAAAAGGGGTACAAAAAGGAGACCGGATTGCAGTCATTGGAAAAAACAGCCCGGAGATTGTTATTTTAGCCTACGCACTGGCAAAAATTGGTGCCTGGTATACGCCGTTGAACTTTATGCTGAAGGCAGAAGAAGTACGCCAGCTTCTTCATACGTCACAACCCCGGCTGTTTTTCGTTGATAAAACACATATTGACCTAGTGAAGTCAATTGCCGATAAATTAACCGGAATTGAAAAGATATACAGTCTTCGTACAGCTGATTTGCCTGCTGGTTGGGGAGATTTTAGTCAGTTGCTGCACGGAAGTGATGCTGAACCAGAAACGGAATTATATGATGATGATGTGTTATCACTTTTTTACACGAGCGGCACCGAGTCCGCCCCAAAAGGTGTGATGATTAATCACAAAAACTTCCTATTTGCAAATTATACCTATATGTCAACAGGTGCGTTTCATCCAGAGGATATTCTGCTATTATCTCTGCCTATAATTCATATGGCCGGATTCACCTTTTTGCTGAATGCCAATATGATCGGCATAACGATTATCATGACGGAGACGCCTACTCCCGCACAAATGGCAGAGCTGATAGAAAAGCATCAAATTAATTTTACCGCCCTTCCGCCTACACTGTATTTAGGAATCCTGGGAGCTGCTGATCCATATGATTTATCTTCTTGTCAGAAATTGATTACATGGTCAAGTACCATTCCAAGGAGCATGGTGGATGGATGGAATAAAATTGCACCGGATGCGAAATTTTTAACTATACAAGGTTCCAGTGAAACAACAGCAACTCCTCTAACTGCCAGCTGGTTTAAAACATGGGATGAAGTTCCAAATGGCGACGGAAGGTATGTGGGAAGTGTTATGCTCGCAGGCAGTGAAATTAAATTAATGGATGACGATGGCAATGAAGTTCCGAATGGGGTGCCAGGTGAACAAATTGCCCGCGGTCCTGTTGTTGTCACCGGCTATTACAGGAATGAAGAAGCCAATCATAAGGCCTTTCAAAATGGATGGTACCATACCGGGGATGTTTTAATTCGCGATGATCAGGGCAATTATTATTTTGCAGACCGTAAAAAAGATATTATTAAATCAGGCGGAGAAAATGTTTCCAGCCAAGAGGTGGAGAGCGTTATCAGTCAGCACCCCAAAATAAATCAATGTGCAGTTTTCGGTGTACCTGATCCGAAATGGGGGGAGTCAGTTATCGCGGCAGTTGTCTTAAAAGACGGGGCAACACTTACCGGGGAGGAAATTATAGCACATTGCAAGAAAACACTGTCTGGTTATAAAACGCCGAAGCACATTGTTTTCCGGAATAATTTGCCGTTAACCTCTGCCGGGAAATTATTAAAACGTTCCCTTAAGGATGAATACAAGGACATATTAATGGAAAAGAGTTAAAATAATTGGAATAATTTAGGATTGGAGTAAGCCGATGAAGTATCATGAAATTATGATTGATGAAAAATTCAAAAGTGCTTCCTATACAGTGACTAAAGAAGAAATCATGGAATTTGCTTCACAATTCGATCCTCAATACATGCATATTGATGAGGAAAAAGCGAAACAGAGTATGTTCAAAGGGATCATTGCTTCAGGATTACACACCTTGTGCATTAGCTTTAAATTATGGACAGATATGAATATTTTGGGAGAGGATATAATTGCTGGAACAGGCGTTAATAATCTTAAATTTACAAAACCGGTCTATCCGGAAGATACGCTATATGTAACGGCTGAAGTGATTAAAAAAACAGATAAAACGAAATCCGGTGAGGTTACATTATTACTCACTTCTTACAATTATGATGATATTCAAGTTTTACAAGCAGAAATATCCGCATTAGTTTCTAAATAGCGAATAAAAGGAGTGTTTCTAACTTGGTTTATGAAGCCATTATTTATGAAAAAAAACAGCAATCTTCCTGGATTTATTTAAATCGTCCGGAAGAGATGAACTCTTTGTCAAAAAAAATGACCATGGAGATCCTTCAAGCACTTGAGGAGATTGAGCAGGATGATGATATTCGGGTCGTTATTTTATCCGGTAAAGGTAAAGCATTCTGTGCCGGTGCTGATTTAAAAGAACTTTTAAGGGATTTAAATAAAGACCCGGATGGTGAGAAGGGTATTCTTGATTATGCCGAAGAACTGTTCCGTAAACTGAATTATTTATCGAAACCACTAATCGTGGCATTAAATGGGGTTACACTTGCCGGTGGACTAGAACTTGCCATGACAGCCGATATTGTTGTTGCTTCAGAAAAAACCAAAATAGGCGACGGCCACGCCAATTTTGGTGTCCTTCCTGGCGGTGGAGGTGCAGTCAGGCTGCATAAAGAAATTGGCATAAATCGAGCAAAATATCTGCTGTTTACAGGGGACATGTTTCCAGCTAAAGAATGGAAGGACTACGGATTTGTCCATGAGGTCGTTCCTGCCGAAGAACTCAATGAGACTGCACAAAAAATAGCAGATAAAGTAGCAGCAAAAAGCCCCCTTGTCCTGCGAGAAATGAAACGTTTAGTGAGAGACAGCGCTGATCAGAAACTGGACACCTCATTAAGACAAGAACTGCTTTCCCTAAAAAATCATACGCATTCATATGATTTCAGTGAAGGATTAAGCGCCTTTTCAGAAAAAAGAACACCTGAATTTAAAGGGTATTAATATCTTGTATTGCGGAAGCTGAGTCAAGTGTACCATCCGCCTTTGTCACATTGGATTTATTTTTTGTTGTCGATTCATTAATGATACTGACGTCGTATTTCAGTGACTTGTGGAGCGAATCCATGCCTCTGTCGTGCGTCTTTGAATGCTGAGAGTGGTATGTGTAGCGCTTACGTTGTAGCCTTCAGATAGGAAAGTTTTATACTTTCCTATCTACTAAAAACACAAAAACCCGAATTTTCCAAATTGATAAAATTCGGGTTTTATATTGTTTTACTGCGTAATAATAATTTATTCAATAGTTCGTTATGTCACTCCTATAAAGGGTTTCGTATCTCTTCTTTTTGCTGAATGGACCTATCCTAGTTTTGGGGAATTTTTATACATTGATTCAGGAATTGAACCTAATGACATGAATGTCCATTATGCCTTCCAAATCTTCAATATTTTTTGATAAAACAAGTGCAAGAGGGTCTTTCTTGCCGTTTTTCTTATCTTCATTCCCCCTTATTTGCCTATCTTTTTACCTTGGCGACATCCGAATACCACCATCCAGTCGAATGACCTCACCGTTTAAATATTCGTTTTCCATAAGGAAAGTTGCTAGTTCAGCAAATTCGCTTGGTTGTCCCAAACGCTTTGGAAACTCAACACTTTCTGATAATTTTTGTATCACCTTTTCGGATAGGGTATTTGCCATTGGTGTCATGAACAAACCTGGTGCAATGGTGTTAACACGTATTCCATACTGGGATAAATCCCGTGATACCGGTAATGTCATCCCGACTACACCTGCTTTGCTTGCACCGTAAGCGGCTTGGCCCATTTGACCATCAAATGCTGCGACCGAGGCTGTATTAATAATGACACCTCTTTCGCCGGAATCTGTGATTGGTTCATTATCCTTCATCCTGTTTGCAGATAGTCGTAAAACATTAAATGTTCCAATCAGATTAATATCGATAACCTGCTTATATTTTTCCAATGGCAGTACACCTTTTTTGCCAATTGTTTTCCCCGGTGTCCCAACGCCGGCGCAATTAACACAAATATGAATCGCCCCAAAGGTTTTAATTGCAACGTCAATCCCGTTTTGTACAGAATCCTCATCTGTAACATTTACAACAGCATAAGTGACATTGTTGCCTAATCGTTCGGCAGCTTCTTTCGCATTCTCTTCATTCAGGTCAAAAATAACAACCTTAGCACCTTTTTCCGCAAGCCTTTCAACAGTTGCCAAACCTAATCCAGACGCTCCACCTGTAACTACGGCAACTTTCCCTTTCAAGTCCATCATTCCATCTCCTTATTTATTCATTAATTGTCCAACTTTACAAAGCAACTATTTATCTAAAATATCTTTGCTGATGATTTCCTTCATAATTTCTGATGTACCACCATAAATTCGTTGAACTCTCGCATCTGTAAAAGCTCTGGATATTGGATATTCCTGCATATAGCCATATCCACCAAATAGTTGTAAACAGCCGTCTGCAATTCGTCCTTGAGCTTCCGTACTTGATAGCTTTGCCACACTGGCATCCGCAGTGGAAAGCTGGTTATTCTCCAGTTGTCTCAAACACTGGTTTACATAGGCACGGTTAACCTTTGCCTCTGTTGTCATTTCAGCAATTTTATGCCGGATAACCTGAAGTTGACTGAGATGTTTTCCGAAAGCATCCCGCTCATGAAGATATTTGACGGTTATATCAAGCATACCTTCCATTGCCCCACATGCTCCAATGGCTAAAGTCAGCCTTTCCCGTGGTAATTCAGTCATCAGCACGGCAAAACCATAATCCACTTCACCGAGTATCTGGCTGGATGGAACAGATACATTTTCTAGGATTAATTCGGATGTATCTGCAGAGTGAAGGCCAATCTTTTTTAATTTTTTACCTTTAGTGAGTCCAAAAGTGTCAGCGTCAACTATAAACAAGGAAGTTCCCTTTGATGCCTTTACTTTCCGGTTTGTTCGTGCAACAACAATGACAAAACCAAAATTCTGACCATTTGAAATAAACGTTTTTGTGCCATTTATGAAATATTCATTCGTGCTTTCGTTCTTAATTGCAGTTGTGCTGATTCCTTGTAGATCACTTCCGGCACCAGGCTCAGTCATCGCTATCGCACCTATTGATTCCCCTGTAGCCATTTTCGGCAGGTAGTGATTCTTTTGTTCTTCTGTACCTGAACTCAGAATATAATGAGCTACTATATTGGAATGGACAGATAAATTGACAGCTAATGAACTGTATCCAAGCCTGCTAAATTCTTCAATAATGGTTGTTGCATAACGCAAAGGAGTTCCCAATCCGCCATAATGCTCTGGGATATCCACACAGAGAAAGCCAGCATCACCAAGTTTCTTCCATAACCCTACAGGAATATTCCCCTCCTGTTCCCATTTACCATAGAAGGGCTCCATTTCTTTTTTTGCAAAAGACTCAATTGATTTTTTCAATAATGAAATTTCCTCTTCTTTTTCTTTTAATGGTATCATTCTCTTCCCTCCATTTCATTTTTATATAATGCAAAATTCATGCCAACAGCATAGTAGCACCACATAAAGTTTGACAGCGATAGTATTGTAAATGGTTGTTAACAATATTTTGTAAATTGTTATTAATCGTTTACATAATGCCAGCTGGAAAAAATAGGAGTGAGAAAATTACTACCATGATAAGAGAACTTGAAGTTTTTAATGATTAATGATAAGAAATAGTTATAAATTGGCTTAATTTAAAGAGCAAAGGAATTCCTTTGCCCTCTTTAAGTGTAGCTTTCTCGGCTAAAAATACCTTTTTGTGCTCGTTTCTCCCTCATAAAGGTATCTTTTGGTATGTCTGCTTGACACTTTCACTTTAACCATCGATATTCTTCCCCGTAAATAGCCCCTTCAATAACATCTTTCTCATTCTTTGTAGTTCCTCGAAGTCTCTTTGCAAGACATTTATCATACTAAAGGGCGAGGCCCTAAACCGTAAGACTGAAGCAATAAAAAAAGAAGCACAGAATTTAGCCATGCTTCGTCTCTTCATTCGGTTTAATCAGTTTGTACGTTATTAATGTGGTCAGCAAAAGCCCAAATCCCAGCATGACTCCCCCAGCAACTAAAAAGGTATTAATATAACTTGTGATCACAATTTGATAATGACCTGAGTCCGCCCCACCCTGACTAACGAGCCAGGATTCAGCCATCGATGTACCAAATGACACACTTTTAAAGGTCAAAATTCCTCCGGCAAAAATGAATAAAGCACCAATGATCGCAAAACCATGTAACCTTTCTTTCATCCCCTCACTCCCTACTAAAAATTCACTTGATGATTCCATTACTGATTATGTCTTCAACCTCTTTCTCAACCTGTTTAAGTAAAATGCCCTCTTGCTTCATGCCCAACTTTTGCATCACTTTCCCGGATGCCGGGTTCGACTGAAAATAACGAGCATACACTTTGTGGTAGCCCTTTACTGAAGCACAAAATCTATCATGCCTCCGTCGGATATCCTTTTCCCCAGTATTCTTCTCCAATCCAATAAGCGATCTCCCCATTGCTTATTAATTGCATCGAAAACCATGGGAACTCCTCCATTCATGTAAAAAAGAACCTTCTTCCCCCCCTAATTAGGATAGAATTCAACAAAAAACATTATATTCCTTTTAAATTTGGATGATTTTCCAAGGTATTCCGCGAGTTTAGTTACTAATTCCGCGAAATCGGCTGGTTATTCCGCGAAAATCCAGGTTGATTCCGCGAATTCGCCTTGGAATTCCGCGAACTGGAAATCGCTGGGCTCTAATTGTGATTTTATGTTAAAAGGTATATATAGTTTGTACTTATTGTGCAAAGTTTTCGCATAAATCATAGGACAACAGCGACATCTTTTTAGGGCACCCATTATCGGTGACCTCTTTTTCCAGTTTCTCGTGTTTTAGCAAACCAATCGTATATTCCTATCCACACAAAAAAACCAGACCCCGCTAAAACACGATGGGTCTGGCACGAAACAGACTATTCCAAGCCTTGTATTTTCAGTTCCTTCACTGGCAGGAAGGTTTCACCGGTGTCCATGTATCTGAGGTCCACCTGGTCGCCTTCTTTTACATAAATTGCTAGTGGATTGGTTTCGGATGAGATGATGTAGTTCTTTTTGTTGTCGAGCAGGATGGAGACGATGGTGTAATCGCCGGTTTTTTCTTTATAGACGCGGAGCACGATTCCACTTCCCTGCTTTTCTTCGGATTTTGAACTACCATCTACTGTTCCGCCGCCATGCTGCAGGGCCGTTTTGTATTTTCGCAGTGCTTCATTCGGACTGGCTCCAAATGCTGAAATCTCCGGGTTGGCTGCTGACACGATGAAGTAGTTTTGCAGGAAACCATTCGAATCAAGTACACCTGACAACCAGCTTGCTTCTCCATAAAAGTTGTAGATGATTGGCATCTCCCCGTACCATTTTTTCTCGATGAACTTCTTTTCAATGATCTGCAGCGCGCCCTCGGAATCCATATAGGACTCTTCAAGGTCTCCGGTGTAGAAAGTCGCTTCCCCCGTCCTCGAATTCGTCAGAGCGTAGCCAAGCATGGAGTCGACTCCTTCTTTCGGGCTGGTAAAATCGGTAAAATAATACATATCGCCATTTGCATCGAAAATCGGGCTGACCTGGGCTTCGGTTCCTTCATCGGAAGGCAGCTTCACATCCGTCTTGCTGAATACGCTGTTCCAAAAGCCATGGATATAATTCCCATAATAGCTATTTTGCAGGCTGACGGCTTCCGGTGAAACAGCACCATCGATGAATTCAGGAACATCTGCCAAAGCATATGCCTTCGTCTTGCCTGATTCCGGATCAACGACGACAATCCCTGTGCCCTCAAAACCATTTCGGGCTGAGACGAACTCTCCGAATGTCCTGATATAATAAGGTTTTCCTTCATCATCAATTTCAAGCTGGGTATCTCCGTAAAAAATTGCCTCCGGATACTGCATTCGAATATGGCGTTCGAGATTTTTATTGAAGAATGAAGATGGGGTGTAAACCATCTCAGACTTCTTGAATTTCGGGTTTGCTGTTGAGTCAGTGGCGCTGACGGTAAAATAACCCGGTGTGGAACCGCCACTCCACCATTTGAAAAAGCCTGAAAATTCAACAGGCGCGATATAGACATACTCCCCGTTAACCTTCTGGATTTGCAGGTTGCCCAGCTCATAATAACTTGTTTTCGGAACCTGGCCGAATGCCTTTTTCATCTTATTGCGTGCGAACTGTGGCGGGACACTCGCCGGAGTTTCTTTTTCATCGAAGGTCGAAATCTCCGTCTTTTCCGTCATTTTCGCAGATTGATATTTTTCCTCGGCGTTAAAAAGAAAGGCAATCATAAAATACACGCCGACAACCAAGGCCAGCAAAAACAAGCTTCCCTTGACGATTCTTTCCTTCCCAACTGCAAAGGCCGTTCCCACAAGCGTGACCAGAATCGCATACGGACATAGCGAAGACAGATTCCGGTCCAGATTAAATAGATAATAGCATGCAAAAGTTCCAATTGTAATCAGCACAACCGCTGCGATCAACAACATCAAGGATTTCCGTTTTTTGGAAAAAGGTACAAGAATCAAAGCGGAAACCAATCCAACTAAGAGTGCAAATAGAAGTATATTTCCCAATATTCAGATCCCCTTTTAATTTGTCCTTTACATATACGATTCAAACGGGGGAAAGTTTCATCACAGAAAGAGACAAGGGGACGTTTGTACTCGTGTCTTATTCGGGAAACGAGCCCTAATAGACCCTATGGTTTACAATTTTTTTAAATTGGGGACAAGTTCATTTTTTCGAGTATGATTACACAGTTAACATGTCCTTATGCTTTCGTTATCCTATACTCATATAAACCCGTTCCGGCCGCCCAACACTACCGTATGTCAAATCCGCTTCTATCTTTTCGATGGATACGAGATGCTCGAGGTAACGTCTCGCCGTTGTCCGGCTCACACCAATTTCATTCGCGACACTTTCCGCGGTTAGTCCCGCTCCACCTTTTCCAATGACCTCCATCACTTTTTCAAGTGTCAGCGGGTCGATCCCTTTCGGAAGGTATGATTTATCATTATTCAATTCAGTCGTTTCTTTCCGAAGCAGTTTATCAACCTGCTGCTGTGTGATAACATGATTCCCTTTGCCTAATTGCGATAATTTTTCATGATAATCCTGATATCTCAGCAAGGATTGCTTAAATCGTTCAAACACTAAAGGCTTGATAATATAATCGAAAACTCCAATACTGATCGCTTCTTGAACTTTTTCAATTTCCCTCGTTGCCGTGATCATAATGACATCGGTTTGCTTGGACTGCAGCTTCAGTTCC
Organism: Mesobacillus subterraneus; assembly: GCF_000934845.1. GTDB lineage: Bacteria > Bacillota > Bacilli > Bacillales > Cytobacillaceae > Mesobacillus > Mesobacillus stamsii. The sequence goes on along the minus strand of NZ_JXIQ01000133.1, from coordinate 5,399 downwards.
CTCAACAATTCGAGGCCGTTCATATCCGGAAAATAAACATCGAGCAAAAGCAAATCTGGTTTTAAAATCTCGATTAAGGTTATAGCGTCTACATAACCGGCTGCAATCCCGACAGCCTGAAATCCTTCGATTTGTTCAATAAACCGTTTTTGGATTTCGGCTATCCTTAAATCATCCTCGACAATCAGTACTTCAATGTCTCTTTTCTCCATTGTTCACTTCCCCTTGCTTTTTGGTATCGCTACAGTGAAAATTGTGCCTTCCCCCGGATTAGATGAAAAGGTGATAGAACCACCTAGTTGATTAATCGCATTTTGCACAAGGCTTAAACCAATACCTGAATTGCTATTCCTTTTCTTCGTTGTAAAACCTTCTTGAAAAATGTGTTCGTTGTCTTCGCTTTCTATCCCCCGCCCGTTATCTTCTACTTCAATAATCAATTCTTTGCCAAGGTCAGTCAGGAACAGCATGACTCTTTTTTCAGCTTTCCCGTTTTCTCTAACAGCTTCGAAAGCATTATTGATCAGGTTCCCAATAATGGTCACCAAATGATCTCTGTCAATTTCATTTGGCACATCTTTAAAGCTGCTCTCCCTGTCAATTGTAAAATCAACCTTCAACTCACTTGCCAGGCTGAATTTTCCAAGGACGAAGGCAGCAATGATTGGGTCAGGTACTTCCTTCATTAAAAATTGAATAAATCCCTGCGCTACATCAACTTCCTTAGAAATGAAGTCGATGGCTTCCTTGTAAGACCCTAGCTGGATCAGGCCGAGAAGCGTATAAAGCCGATTGGAATATTCATGGGTTTGGGCACGCAACCCTTCTGCATAGGCTTTTACATGGGTTAATTCCTGCATCAGCTTGGCCAGCTCTGACTTGCTTCGTAAGCTTGCGACTGCCCCGATCACATCGCTTTTCTTATTAAAAATGGGAATTCTATTCGCTAAATAGACTTCTCCAAATATCATAATCTCCTTATCGTATTCTGCTTGTCCTGTAGCAACGACTGCAAGAAGATGCGTATTTTCCAATACCTCATCGATTCTTTTTCCACGAAGAAGGACCTCATTCGGCACCCTCAAAATCTTGTGAGCGTTTTCATTCACAACAGTGATACGTCCATCAGTATCAATGGCAATGATGCCTTCATGAATGGATTCCAATATGGCATGTTTCTCCTGATACATCCAAGCAATTTCTTTTGGTTCAAGACCGAACAAAGCCTTTTTTATATTCAACGTGATCAGAAATGCCACCATCAAGCCTCCTATTAAAATAAGAAACGTATCAGTGAAAATTTTTTTCTGTATAGTCGAGATTTCCTTTTCAATATCGGTCTGAAGGTATCCTACAGACACCACACCTACCACTTCTCCCTTGCTGAAAATGGGGGCTTTGCCCCTTAGAGAAGGGCCTAATGTCCCAACAGACTCCGAAATAACTGATTCTCCTTTAAAAACATGGCCATTATCCCCTCCAACCATTTTTTGTCCCAGCCGCACAGGATTTGGGTGGGAATATCGCACCTCATCTCTGTTGCCAATCACAATAAATTCTGCTCCTACTTGTTTCCGAATCCTTTCGGCGATCGGCTGTATAATAGAAGCTGGATCATCCTCGTAAAAAGCTTCTTCAATTTGTGGCATATTGGCAACGGATTCAGCCACTGCCAGCGCTTTCGAGCCAATTTCCTTCTTCATATTCATTTCGAGAATATTTTTAAAGGTGATTTCAAAAATACCGCCAATCAAGAGAATAAGAATCACTATTAAGAGCATTAATTTGGAATGTAGCCTCACATCAACACCTCTATCCTCATTATAGTAAAAAAACTCCTTATGGAAAGGAGTTTTTTTACTATTTTAACTATTCAACCTTCTGCATTGATAATAACTTCTTTGCCCCGCCTTTTCATCAATAGCGGAATCACAAGCCATAACAGGGTAATTAGGAGAAACGCGAGAGAAATAGGGCGTGATACAAATATACTAAAATCCCCATTTGAAATCGTTAAGGCCCGTCGCAGGTTATTCTCAACCATTGGCCCAAGCACTAGCCCGAGTACAAGCGGAGCAATGGGATAATCATTTTTGCTGAGGAAATATCCTAATATCCCGCAGCCCAATAAAAGCAAAAGATCATTTGTTGATACCTGGACAGCATAGACACCAAAAATCGAGATGGCAATAATCATTGGAATCAGAAATTGTTTAGGTGTTTGAATAATTTTTGCAAACACTTTTACCAGTGGAAGATTCAAGATCAATAACATAACATTGCCGATAAACATACTGGCGATCAGTCCCCATGCTACCTGCGGGTGGTCTTCAAATAATAATGGACCTGGCTGGACGTTATACATCATCAAGGCTCCCATTAAAATAGCCGTTGTCCCTGAACCAGGAATCCCTAATGTTAATAGTGGAATCAGTGCACCGCCTGACGCAGCATTATTGGCTGATTCCGGTGCTGCAACCCCTGCAATGGTTCCCGTCCCGAATTTCGAAGGATTTTTTGAGATCTTTTTTTCTAAAATGTAAGAAAAGAAGGATGCAAGAGTTGCCCCTGCGCCTGGCAAGATCCCAACAAAGAAGCCTAATATGGAACCACGTGCAATCGGTGCAGCTGATTCTTTCAGCTCAGCCTTGGAAGGAAGCAAGTTATTAATCCTTGCGATTTCTCCCTCTTCTTCATCCTTTTCCAATATCGTCTTAAAAACCTCACCAAGCGCGAACAATCCAACCGCAATCGTCAGGAACTCAATTCCCTGATAAAGCCACGGAACATTAAAAGTGAATCTGGCAATACCTGAAACATTATCAATTCCGATCGTTCCCAACAATAATCCAGCAACAGTCATGATTAATGCCTTTGTCACAGATGTTCCGGCCAGGCCGCTGACAGCCCCAAGTCCTAAAAGCATCAATGAAAAGTATTCTGCAGGACCAAATTTCAGCGCAACCGATGATAGAGGCTTGGCTAAAGCTATAAGGGCCACAAGCGTAACGATCCCGGCGACAAATGAACCAATTGCCGCAATCGATAAGGCACTGCCTGCTCTCCCTTTCTTGGCCATCTGGTAACCGTCCAACGTTGTGACCACCGAGGATGATTCCCCAGGTGTATTCAATAGAATGGAGGTGGTGGAACCTCCGTACATGGCTCCATAATAGACTCCCGCAAGTAAAATGATCGCACTTGTTGCAGCGGATTCCGGCGGCAGCCAGCCAGTAGCTGATGCAGTAACAGGAATAAGCAGCGCTACTCCGCTCATTGGCCCAATCCCCGGGAGCACGCCTACGGCGGTCCCAATCAATACTCCAACGAAGGCAAAAATGAGGTTATACCAAATGAGGGCTGTTTCAAAGCCTTGAAATAAATAATCGAGTGTACCCATTTTCTACAACCACCTTTCAAAAAAGCAACACCATAAATTATGAAAGCCAAATTGGCCATCCTGGCAGCGTCCCTTTTAATACTTCAACATACATAAAATAAACGAATCCGGAAAAAAAAGCAGATATGATAAGGGAAGTAATCACCTTAGAGCGTTCCATCGTTTGAAAACTTACAAATAAAAATAAAAACGTTGTGATGACGTACCCAATTGTTTCCAATGTCAAAATATAAACCAATGTAGCGGAAAAGATGATCAAAAAAGGTTTATACAGTAATTTTTTTTTCGAACTATGCTGTGTTTTGGCAACCATGGTTTCATAAAACAAACGAATGCTTAACAAAACAAGAATGATACCAAGTAATAAAGGAAAGATATCAGGACCAACGGAGCTGCCATATGAAGAACTCCCAAGCTGTCTGCTCCCAACAATAAATAGAACACCTGTAGCCAAGAATAGGATCGAGGCAATCCGATCGAATTGAATACTCATTGCTTACTCCTTTCAAGAATGGGGGAAGGGAGAAAAACCCTCCCCCAGCATTGGTTACTTCTGCATACCCAGGGCTTCTAATAATTGCTGAACCTGGCCATCTTGTTCTTCTAGGAACTTTTTGAAATCTTCGCCATTCTTATAATCAAGATCCCACCCCTGTTTCTCTACTTCCTTCTTCCATTCTGGGGAGTTAGCGAGCTTTTCAAGTGATTTTTCCCAATAAGCTTTTGCTTCTTTTGACATTTTTTCAGGACCAAACACACCGCGCCAAATCGTAAATTCAGCATCCACTCCCTGTTCTTTTGCTGTTGGAATGTCTTTGAAATCACCTGATAGACGCTCAGCAGAAGTTACCGCCAGCACTCTTACCTTACCAGCCTTCAAGAACTCTTTTACACTGGATGCGTCCGTACCAATGACATCAGCGTTCCCGCCAAGCAGTGCCGTAATGGCTTCTCCACCGCCATCATAAGAAACATATTTCACTTTCGTTGGATCAACGCCATATTCATAAGCTGGAAGGACCGAAATCAGATGGTCCATGGAGCCAGGCGCGGATCCTCCGGCAAATGTGAGTTTACTAGGATCTTTCTTTACCTCTTTCAGAACAGATTCCAGGTCTTTGAATTTAGAGTCCTCTTTTACAACAATGGCACCATAATCCTTTGTTAACTGGGCCAGTGGCGTCGTATTTTTCACTCCATATGGGCTGTTCCCTTCTTTTTTCAGATTGTTGATAACAATCGGAGGTGAATTGACAAAAAGCATCTCATTATTTTCTGCCTGCGCCGTAGCGTATTCGGCCATAAACACAGCACCTCCGCCGCCCGGCTTGTTCTCAACTGTCAAAGGCTGCTCCACAATCTTTGTCTCACTCAAAACCTTAGTCAATGAACGTGCAGTTAAATCCCAGCCACCGCCTGCTCCTGATGGCGCCACCACCGTAATAGTTTTGTCAGGATAACCTGAACCTTCTTTTTTAGCCGAGGATGCAGGAGCATCATTGCTGCAAGCACCAAGGCTTACTGCCAGTGCTCCCGCACATATAACCACAGAAATCTTATTCTTCAAAAACATTTGCAACTCCCCTTTGTAAGCGTTTTCTTAATTTTACAACGGTTTTGAAAATAGAATTGATTTTTCATTTAAACAGCATTAAAAACTTAGTAAACATTTTGTTCATTTTGTTCACGGGTGGGTTTTTGACAGAGTGACTGTTCTGTTGGACTTAAAATATCACAAACGCTATAACCATAACTTTGTCACATTCACCATTACCAAGCGTTTAACTAAAGATAGCAGGTGGGTGAATGAAAGTGCCGCTATCTTAAATTCCGGTGACAAATTCATCATTACTATTACAATATCAACTTCAGAAGATCATTGAGTGTACCACTACCTTGCATTCCGAATGGCATAGGACCCCATCTCTAAGAAAAACCGGGCAAACTGCGCCCGGTCCTTTTTTGGTTTGGCGGATAATCGATTTCTACTCCAGACACT
>NZ_JXIQ01000132.1 GCF_000934845.1 Mesobacillus subterraneus | reverse complement strand
TCCCCCTCGTATATTATGTTTAGGCCCTTTCTTTTAAGCCCAAATTTTCTTGCTTTTCCTGCTAAATATGTCAAAAAAGTCTTGGACGTCCGGAGATATTTCTAGATAATGGTCTTAGGATCATTTGGGACAATTCTTTTTCCCCCTGTGGCTTGACCACATTTAAAGACTGTTTCCCAGTGTACGTGCGGAACTTCCTACTCGCAGGCTGTGCACCCTAAACCTCGAACCTAGATGGTAGTAGCTCTAGGGCGGCTTTCGAATCAGGGATAGTACTGATACACGAGGTTGCTGATCGGCGTTCACACTAGGGATATCTCAGGGCGTCCAAGAAATAGTACCATTGATTCTAAATTCGAAAGGAGGGAATCCCCCCATGAAATTATTTGTTGGATTAGATGTTAGTTCTTTTGATATCAAGGTTTGTTTATTGAATGGTGAAGGAGAAAAGCTTAGATCCTTCACTGTTCCAAACGATTTACCAGGTGCAACTGAATTGAGAGACGCTATTTTAGAATGTGTGGATGATCAAGAAATCCATACACTAAAAATAGGTCTTGAGTCCACGTCCGTTTACAGTTTTCATCCATCCATGTTTTTACATAATGACGAGGCACTCAGGGCACTTGGTACAGAAGTATTGGTTATGAATCCTAAGCAGATCTCGAACTTTAAAAAGAGTTACAGCGATATGGACAAAACCGATGAAATCGATGCATTTGTCATTGCCGATTATCTTCGCTTTGGCCGATTGCCCATGTCGGTTGTAAAAGAGAGTCAGTACGTGGCTCTCCAACAGCTTACACGCTCTCGATACCAGCTCATTCATCAAGTGACAAAGGAAAAACAGCACTTCCTTCAACACTTGAGTTTTAAATGCAATACCTTTAAAGAGGAAGTCGACTCTTCTGTCTTTGGGAACGCAATGATGGAGCTGTTTTTCGAGAAATTCAGCCTAGAAGAACTTGCACACATGCCGCTGGAAGACCTGGCAGCGTTTCTCCAAGAAAAGGGCAAAAATCGTTTTGGTGATCCGGAGAGTATAGCTAAATCCATCCAGAAAGCTGTTCGTTCTTCCTATCGTTTAGACAAGGTTGTAGAAGACTCCATAGACATCATTCTCGGCACAACGATTGAAGTTATTCGTACGCTTCAAAAACAGGTCAAAGAGATTGATAAAGCAATCGAGAGAATTATGGCTGGTTTGACGCAAACCCTTATAACCATCCCTGGCATTGGACCAGTTTTTACCGCCGGAATTATCGCTGAAATCGGCCAAATTGAGCGTTTTGATGATGAAACAAAGATCGCTAAATATGCAGGCCTGTATTGGCGAAAACACCAATCCGGGCGCTTTACAGCTGACGACACTTCGCTTTCGCGTAACGGGAACCAGTACCTCAGATATTACTTAGTTGAAGCCGCCAACTCGGTAAGAAGGCACGTTCCTGAGTATCAAGCTTATTACGCAAAGAAGTACAAGGAGGTACCGAAGCATCAACATAAAAGAGCACTCGTCTTAACCGCAAGAAAATTAGTGCGTTTGGTGGATGCGCTACTACGCAATCACCAAGTCTACACGCCGAAAAGGAGCGTGAATGAATGAAGCATAACTAGTTTCTAAAATCCTTTTAACCACTTCCAGTAATTACCAAATTCTTACTGGTCTAGTTTCCTAATGCCTTTTTTCGTAAATTTGTACCTTGATAATTAAATATCTAATCATTTTTCTCTTGACATACTACCGCAGGTCTT
>NZ_JXIQ01000131.1 GCF_000934845.1 Mesobacillus subterraneus | reverse complement strand
TGTTTATGACACTCTTAAATTTCCGAAAGTTGACGGTATTGCCTGTCCAGAATTAGTCGATTATAATGTCCATATATAATTCGAAACATTTCGACATTTATTCTAGAGAAAGGAAAAGACGTCTCCCATAATGTCTAATTGCACCAACAGTTAGACAGGAGACGTCCACAAAAAAGTATATGGTTATTGTATCAAATTATCAGCTGATTGAAAATACTCTTACTGGAGTTTTTAGTTAGGGGTGCGGAGAGGATTCCTTCCCCTTGCTGCGGGAAAACCATGTTGGTTAGAGGTACAAAGGATCGAAAAGCCAAGGATCATACAGGTCAGAGTAAAACCTATAACATCAGAATATTGCAGTGTACCAATTGTGGTACCACTCATCATGAATTACCAGATTTATTGATTCCTTATAAGCGCTATGAGGCTGAATGTATCGAAGACGTTCTTACGAACCCATCCACCCACATTGTTCCTGCCGATGATTCCACTCTATCGAGATGGCATCGCTGGTTTCATCAATTTGTGGATTATTGGATCGGTTGTTTGAATTCCATCATGGTCAGAACCAGTCAGGAAAATATCCCCCTGGATATCACGTCCAAATGTTCAGGGAACGCACTTCAAAGGATAGGACACTTGGCAGGAGATGCCAATGGATGGCTGACAAGAACTGTCCGGCCCATCGTAAATATTAATTTATGGATACACATCCGTTCTGCATTCATTGTCCAATAGCACCTGATTTACACTCGTGATAGACACAGAGAGGAGAGTGTATCATGAGTGATCATAAGAAATCAGAAGAATTGGCAGTGCAGCGTTTTCAGCTGATATCCCCTTTATTGGCAGAGGGGCTTGACGCTGGGAAAGTAAAGGAATTAAAAGACCAGATAGCGAAGACGAGCGGTCTTTCAGAAAGAACCATCAGGCGATATTTGGCTCAATTTCAGAAAGATGGGTTTGGGGGACTGAAGCCACAAGGAAGAAAAGGTGCCCGAAAGCCTGAAGTAATCCCTCTTCATTTATTAGAACAGGCAATCCTCCTGCGTAAGGAAGTGCCGACCCGGAGTGTAGCTCAAATCATCCAGATACTTGAATGGGAAGGGGTAGCTGAACCGGGACAAATCAAAAGGTCAACGCTCCAGGAAAAGCTCACTGAAAAAGGGTACAGCACCCGGCATATGCGACTTTATTCCCAGACAGGAATAGCTGCCAGGAGATTTCAGAAACTACATCGCAACCAACTATGGCAATCAGATATCAAGTATGGTCCTTACCTGCCGATTGGCCCTAATGGAATGAAGAAACAAGTGTATCTTATCGCCTTTATTGACGACGCCACCAGGTTTGTACTTCATGCAGCTTTCTACCCTACATTGGATTCAAGGATCGTTGAGGATGCCTTTCGTCAGGCTATCCAGAAGTATGGTGTTCCAGAGGCAGTCTATTTTGATAACGGGAAGCAGTATCGAACCAAATGGATGTCGCGCACCTGCTCAAAAATAGGCACCCGCCTTACTTACACCCGCCCGTACTCAGCTGAATCAAAAGGGAAAATTGAACGCTTCAATAGAATCATAGATTCATTCATTAGTGAGGCTGTCCTCGAAAAACCCAATACACTTGATCGTTTGAATGAGCTCTTCCAAGTGTGGCTGACAGAGTGTTATCAAAATAAGCATCATTCTGCACTTGGAGAAAAAATTAGCCCGGAAACGGCATTTCGTTCAGATAAGAAAGCGCTTCGGTTCATTGATCCGGATATGTTAAGTAATGCTTTTCTCCATTGTGAAACGAGAAAAGTCGATAAATCAGGATGCATCAGTTTCATGGATCACAAATATGAGGTAGGTCTGACATTCATTGGACGACAGGTTGAGGTTGTTTATGATCCTGCGAATATCGAGGAGCTTACCATTGAGTTCGAGGATCATACTCCTTGGAAAGCCAAGAAGCTTGTCATAGGGGAAAGAGCTGGGAAGCGTCCTGACTTACCTGAGCACCTGCTGGTACAGGATGCAGAATCTTCAAGACTATTAAAAGCAGCTGAACGAAAGAATGAGGAACGTCAAGCTGAACAGAAACCTGCCGTGACATTTCGTGCCGTTTGGAAGGAGGATGATTCTCGTGTTTGAAGCCTTCTATGAAATGGATAACACCCCTTTCGCCAGAGATCTTCCGACTGACCAATTGTATGACTCCTCCATGATGCAAGAAATCCTTGGAAGGCTGAAGTACACAGCTGAAAGACAGCTTTTTGCCGTTCTGAGTGGGGATAGTGGTACTGGAAAGACCACAACCATCCGTAAGTTTGTGGACAAGTTGGATAAAGGGAAATTCCATATCCTTTACCTGTCCGACTCTAAGTTAACGCCTCGTCATTTTTACAAAGGGCTCTTGGAACAGTTAGGCTCCGAAGCGAAGTTTTATCGAGGAGATGCAAAACGGCAGCTTCATCGTGAGATTGAATTAATGAAGGGCATACGAGGGCTACAACCTGTAGTGGTAGTGGACGAAGCCCATCTTCTGGACCGGGAAATGCTTGAAGAGGTTCGTTTCCTACTGAACTTCAAAATGGATTCGCAAAGCCCGATGGCACTCATTCTCGTCGGTCAAAGTGAATTGTGGGATCGGCTTCGACTCCAATCATACGCAGCTATACGCCAAAGAATCGATATCCAATTCCAGTTAGGGCATCTGGATCGGTCACAGGTGGAGGAATATGTTTCTAGGCATCTTCGGTATGCCGGAGTTGATCAACCAATTTTCTCCGACGGGGCGCTCGACGAAATCCATCGGTTTTCTGGTGGCGCCGCAAGGCTCATAAATAAACTCTGCACACATAGTCTACTCTATGGCTCACAAAATGGCCGAAGAATTATTGACGACCATATGATTAAGCAAGTCATCCAGGGGGAGCTTTCATGAAAAGTCGCTGGAAAGAAATGCATTACAATGAAGAGTTGGATTGTTGGGTTGTGTTTTGGGGAGACAATACTGGTTATAAGATGCGATGTGGGGAATGGTTTGATTTACATCTAGGAAATGGCCGGACGCTATCCTGTCGACTGGAACTGGGCAGAGACTGGTACATCCTTACGGGTCGAAATGATGTTAGGTTCTACCTTAAAAAAAATGAGACGTATCATGTTGATTTATAAATTATTTGGGAAGCATGGAAAATGCTTCCTTTTTATTTTTGGACAGTATATCCGTCAGTTTTAGGACAATTAATATCGTCAAGTTTTGGACATTATAAAACGTCATTAACA
>NZ_JXIQ01000130.1 GCF_000934845.1 Mesobacillus subterraneus | reverse complement strand
GCGACTTGGTCAGCCCCGACAAGCGTTGTCCGCCTAGGACGCCACGTCCTGTGCCTCAGAGGGCCGTCCCAGTTTGAAGCGTGAAGGTATCTCGCTGACTCCAAATGGTATTGGTGACCTCTTTTTCGGAATTCAGCTGTTTTTGGGCTCCAATATTGCTTTTACCACGACATGCCAGATAAATAGAAAAGGATGTAATTTATATGTCATTTGACGGATTGTTTACTAGAGCAACTACACATGAGCTTTCCTCCTTGCTTAAAGGAGGCAGAATCAATAAAATCCACCAGCCCTATAAAAACGAAATCATTCTTGCTTTGAGGGCAAATGGGATCAACTATAAGCTGCTGCTCTCGGCTCATCCGAGCTATGCAAGGGTTCAGATCACCAATGAGCAATATGATAATCCAAACGAGCCGCCCATGTTCTGCATGCTTTTGCGCAAGCATCTTGAAGGCTTTATAATTGAAGATATCAGGCAGTCTGGACTCGACCGGATGATTATTTTTGAGGTGAAAGGCCGGAATGAACTTGGCGATATTTCATCTAAAATCCTAATTGTCGAAATCATGGGACGCCACAGCAATATCATTGTCGTAGATAAGAACCGGAACGTTATTCTCGACAGCATTAAGCATATTTCATCCGCGATCAATTCGCACCGGGCGATCTTGCCTGGCCAGGAATACATCCTGCCTCCTCAACAGGACAAACTAAATCCTCTTGAGGCTGAGGAAGATGATGTCCTCCGTGTGGTTGATTTCAACGCTGGAAAAATCGATAAGCAGCTGGTTGCAAATTTTGCCGGGATATCACCTGTACTAGCTAGAGAGATTATCTTCAAGGCAGGGCTCGTCAACCGGACTACTCTCCCTAAAGCCTTTGTAACGATGATGGAAGCGATAAAAGGACATCACTACAAGCCGACGGTAACATACGGAAGCAATAAGGAGGCGTTTTATATGCTTCCACTGGAACATTTACAGGGAGAAACAAAATCGTTCGATACACTGAGTCAGCTTCTTGACCGTTTTTATTTTGGAAAAGCGGAGCGCGACAGAGTCAAACAGCACGGAAATGACTTGGAACGTCTGCTTTCGAACGAAAAAGAAAAGAACGAAAAGAAAATTAAGAAGCTGGAAGCTACCCTGGAGGATGCGAAGAAGGCAGAACAGCACAAGCTTTACGGAGAATTGTTGACTGCAAATATTTTTAAAGTCAACAAGGGTAGGAAAGAAATCTCGGTCGAAAATTATTATGAGGAAAACGGGGCTACCGTGACCATCCCATTGGACCCGCGGAAAACTCCATCTGAGAATGCGCAAAAATATTTCACAAAGTACCAGAAGGCAAAGAACTCCATTGCTATTGTAAAGAAGCAAATTCAACTCGCTCAGGACGAGGTTGTCTACTTTGACTCCCTGTTGCAGCAGGTAGAAGCTGCTTCACCAAAAGATATTGAAGAAATAAGGGAAGAATTGATCGAGGGTGGGTATATCCGGGCTCGACAGAAAAAGGGCAATAAGAAGAAACAAAACCTAAAACCCGTCCTTGAAAAATATCGTGCAACTGACGGGACAGAAATTCTGGTCGGAAAAAACAATAAACAAAATGATTATTTAACAAACAAAGTAGCTGGCCGCGATGAAATCTGGCTGCACACAAAGGATATTCCCGGGTCTCATGTCGTGATCCGAAGCAAGGAACCCGCAGAAGATGTGATCAAGGAAGCCGCACAAATTGCTGCTTATTTCAGTAAAGCCAGAAATTCAAGCTCAGTTCCGGTCGATTTTACCCGGGTTCGCCATGTAAAGAAGCCAGCCGGCGCTAAACCTGGTTTTGTCATTTATGAACAGCAGCAGACCGTTTATGTAACACCGGATGAAGATGTGATCTTGAAGCTAAAACGATAAACCAAAAGAGACCCTGCAGCCCTAGCAGGGTCTCTTCTTTTTTGCGAGGATCAGAAGTTTTTAGCTGTTGCCCAGTCAGTTGGATTCTGTTTCCATTCTTCCAGACTACTAAGGTTCTCCTTGGTAATCAATCCTTTTTGTTCCGCTATTTTTGCCAGTGTACTAAAGTCAGTCAAAGAGTGCGCTTCTATATTGGCCGATTTCAGCTGATGCTCTCCTTTTGCCAGTTCGTATGTAAAAATAGAGACTACACCAAGTACCTGACAGCCTGCGTTCCGCAATGCCTGGACGGCTTCGATAACGCTGCCGCCAGTTGAAATCAAATCCTCTACAACCACGACTTTCTGGCCCTCCATCACCTTGCCTTCAATCTGATTGCCTTTTCCATGTCCCTTTGCTTTTGAACGCACATAACACATTGGAAGATCCATCTGTTCACTTACCCAGGCAGCGTGCGGGATGCCAGCTGTAGCTGTACCGGCAACCATCTCTGTCTCTGGGAAATGCTGCTCGATGAGATCCGTCAATCCTTTAGCAACTTTTCTGCGGACAGCTGGATAAGAAAGGGTCAGTCTGTTGTCACAGTAGATCGGAGATTTCAGACCAGACGACCAGGTAAATGGGTTATCTGGCTGCAAGCTTACTGCCTCTATTTCAAGCAAAGATTCTGCTATTTCTTTTCTCATAATCTGACACCCTTCCAATCATTTTTGATTTTCAGATAGCTCTCAAGTGGATTAGCAGCATGGGTGATCGGCCTGCCAACGACAATTGCCGAGATTCCTTGTTCTCTGGCGAACGCAGGGGTTGCGGTCCGTTTCTGGTCCTGCATTTCGCTTTCCAGCGGACGGATTCCTGGTGTCACGGTATGGAATTCCGATCCTAATCGGTGATGAATCATCCCGGCTTCCAAAGGGGAACAGACAACACCATCCAATCCGGACCTTTTGGCTAATTCCGCATAATTCAACACAGATTCCTGTAAGGAACCAGTGATGAATTGTTCTGATTTGGCCTGGGCTTCAGATGTACTTGTCAGTTGTGTTACTGCAATACAATCAGGACGCTTAAGACCGGATGGTGTGCCTGCATCCAAACCCTCGAGCGCCGCTGTCATCATCTCCGAGCCTCCAGCAGCATGGACATTAACAAGATCACAACCAAAACTCGCTAGTACCTTCATTGCCCTTTTCACTGTATTTGGAATATCATGAAGCTTCAAATCGAGGAAAATTTTATGATTCTGCTTTTTTAACGCCTCGATGATGGACGGCCCTTCGGAATAAAACAGCTCCATGCCAACCTTGACAAAAAGTTGTTCGCTTTCGAATGCTTCAAGGAAATTCAGCACCTGGCCTTTGTTTGGAAAATCAAGGGCGATAATAAGCGAGTCTTTCATTCTTCTTCCAGCTCCTTCCCGTTAACTCGGAAATATGATCTACCCCAAGCTTAGCGAGGACTTCGGGCAATTCTTGAATGATTTTCGGGCAAATGAAGGGATCAACGAAATTCTGAGTCCCAACTGCCGTTGCGCTTGCTCCGGCAAGGAAAAATTCGACTACGTCCTCGGCTGACTGGATGCCTCCCATGCCGATGATCGGGATCGAAACTTGCTGGCTTACTTCATAGATCATTCTGATGGCTACTGGTTTGACAGAAGGACCAGATAACCCGCCCGTTTTATTTGCAAGAATGGGCTGTCCTGTTGCCAAGTCTAATCTCATTCCAAGCAATGTGTTGATCATCGTCAGTCCGTCTGCTCCGCCATTTTCCACTGCCTTCGCAATACTTACGATGTCGGTCACATTAGGGGAGAGCTTCACATATACAGGCACTTCTGACACTTCTTTCACCTTTTTTGTCAGCCCCTTTGCCATTTCCGGATCCGTACCAAAAGCGATTCCGCCAGTTTTGACATTGGGACAGGAAATATTCAGTTCAAGCGCGCTTACATTCGGCGCCTTTGAGAGTTGTTCCGCGACTGTGACGTAATCATTCTCAGTAGAACCAGCGATGTTTGCAATAATTGGTACATTGAATTGGTCAAGCCAAGGAAGCTCCTCATTGAACACTTTTTTGAGACCAGGGTTTTGCAGGCCAATGGCATTCAGCATCCCGCCTGGAGTTTCCGCAACCCTGGGAGTGGGGTTTCCGAAGCGCGGTTCGGGAGTAGTGGCTTTAATCATGATGGCGCCAAGCAAGCTCAGGTCGTAAAATTGGCTGAACTCCCTTCCGAATCCGAAGCAGCCTGAAGCAGGCATGACTGGATTTTTCAACTTAAGTCCAGGCAGTTCGATCGATAGTGCACTCATATGACCACCTCCCCTGCTTTAAATACAGGTCCGTCGCTGCAAACCTTTTTATAGGAAAATCCTTTTGGATCAGCTTTCGTGTGGCAAACACAGGCGAAGCATGCGCCGATGCCGCAGCCCATCCGTTCCTCGAGCGACAGATAGGTTTTCGCCGCATAGTTCCCATTCTCGATGGCTCTTAGCATAGGAGTCGGACCACAAGCGTAAATAATGTCTGCTTCAAGGTCGTTAAGAATGGCTGTTACAAACCCTTTCTGACCGTATGATCCATCAACCGTTGCTACATATACTTCGCCAAATTCCCCTAGTTCCTGTTCGTAAAAAATATCCTTTGCTGATTGAAAACCGATGACGCTGATGACCTTCACTCCGTTTTTGACCAACTGTTTGGCCAGCTCGTACATCGGCGGGACTCCAACCCCTCCTCCAACAAGAATCGCAGTTTCTCCTGGCTTTGTCTCCAGGACCGGAAATCCATTGCCAAGCGGGCCTAGGACATCAACGGACATCCCGGGGATTTTTTCGGCAAGCAGCGCAGTGCCTCTTCCCTGCCATCTAAAAAGGATCGTGAATGTCCCTTCATTAATGGAAGCAATGCTGATCGGCCGGCGCAAAAGCGGATCAAATCCTCCGCCAGTTTTTACATGGACAAACTGACCTGGCTGCCCCATTTCTGCGGAAATTCCACCGCTGAGCACTAGTTCAAAGATGTTGTCAGCAATTTGCCTGTTGCTGACAACTTTGCAAATTTCCTGCTTGATCATAAGAGGACACCTTCTTTGGCTCGGTCCATCGGCTTTAAAGACTCTGCTGAGAATGTCATCGATTCAATCACTCCTAAGATCGCTTTCGCTGTATCCAGTGAAGTCAGGCATGGTACGCCATTTTCAACCGATTCACGACGGATCCTGAAGCCGTCTCGTTCTGGCTGTTTTCCTTTTGTTAGTGTATTGATTACTATCTGGGCTTCGCCTTTACGGATAACATCAATCAGGTTATCGCCAGGAGAACCAATTTTGCCGACTGTTTTGACTTTGATTCCGTTAGTTTGCAAGTATTGGGCCGTGCCTTCGGTAGCCATCAGCTGATACCCAATACTAGAGAACCTTCTTGCTAACGCCAGCGCCTCTTCTTTATCCTTATCCGCCACTGTCAGCAGCAAATTTCCGAACTTCTTGAATTTCATTCCAGCAGCGATCATGCCTTTATATAGCGCCTTTTCCAGCGTTGTATCCTTACCCATTACTTCCCCTGTTGATTTCATTTCAGGGCCTAACGTAATGTCCACCCTGCGCAGTTTTTCAAAGGAGAATACTGGTACTTTGACAAAAACACCCTCTTGCTCACGTAAAAGTCCCGTTTGATATCCCTGGTCTTCCAAACTCTGTCCGAGGATAACTTTTGTTGCAATTTTAGCCATCGGCACATTCGTGATCTTGCTCAGGAATGGCACCGTCCTGCTTGAACGCGGATTGACTTCGAGAACAAAAACATCTTCATTTGTGATAACATACTGGATATTCAGCAAGCCTATGATGTTCAATCCCCTAGCAAGGTCAATTGTATAGGAAACTAGCTTTTGTTTTACTTCTTCACTTAGGCTTTGCGGCGGATAGACGCCAATTGAATCACCTGAATGGACACCGGCTCTTTCGATATGTTCCATGATCCCTGGAATGAACACATTTTTGCCATCGGAAATCGCATCAACTTCTACTTCTTTACCGGTCAAGTATCGATCAATCAATACCGGAAAATCCGGATTAATTTTTACTGCATTTTTCACATAGTAAAGCAGTTCTTCTTCTTTATAGACGATTTCCATTGCTCTGCCGCCGAGAACATAGGATGGGCGGACGAGGACTGGGTAACCAATATCCGTTGCAATTACAGCGGCTTCTTCGGCTGATTTTGCCGTACTTCCTTTTGGCAGCGGAATGTCCAGGTCCGATAGAGCATGTTCGAATTTATTTCTATCCTCGGCACGGTCAAGGTCCTCAAGGCTTGTGCCAAGAATTTTCACCCCTCTTTCCACTAGTTTCGAAGCTAGATTAATAGCAGTCTGACCCCCGAATTGAACGACAGCGCCAATTGGTTTCTCCAGGTTCACGATGTTCATGACGTCTTCCATTGTTAGTGGTTCGAAGTACAATTTATCAGAGATGCTAAAATCAGTAGAGACCGTTTCCGGGTTATTATTGATGATGATTGCTTCATAGCCTGCCTCTTTGATGGCTTTGACAGAGTGAACGGTAGCATAGTCGAATTCGATTCCCTGACCGATCCTGATTGGGCCTGAACCAAGTACGATCACGCTTGGCTTTTCCGTCACAATCGACTCGTTCTCTTCTTCATAGGTGCCGTAAAAGTATGGCGTTTCAGATTCGAATTCTGCTGCACATGTGTCGACCATTTTGAAGACAGGAATCAGCTTATTCGCAATCCGCCATTGATAAACTTCTTTTTCTGTCACATTCCACAGTTCGGCGATGACCTGATCTGCAAAACCTTTTTGTTTTGCAGCCCTGGCTGTTTTAAGCTCGAATGGCTTTGCTGCCAGCTCCTTCTCGAAAGCTTTTATCCCCGCTAATTTATAAAGGAAGAATAAATCAATTTTACTCCAGCTGTGCAGCGTTTCGATGGGGATTCCTCTTTGAATTGCTTCGGCAAGATAAAACAAGCGCTCGTCCCCGGCTTTGCGAATCCTTTTTTCAAGCAAATCATCATCGATTTCCGCTTTATTATTCAGTGAAAGATGGATGACATCTGCTTCAAGTGAACGGATTGCTTTTAGCAAAGACTCTTCAAAGTTTCTGCCAATGGCCATTATTTCTCCGGTGGCTTTCATTTGCGTCCCAAGCGTCCGATTGGCAGATTCAAATTTATCAAATGGCCAGCGCGGAATTTTAGTCACGACATAATCCAGTGTTGGTTCAAAGCAGGCATATGTACTGCCTGTGACCGGATTCAGCATTTCATCAAGGGTCAGTCCGACCGCAATTTTGGCTGCAAGTTTGGCGATTGGATAGCCAGTCGCTTTTGAAGCTAGAGCGGAAGAACGGCTGACACGTGGATTCACCTCGATAACATAGTAATGAAAGCTGTCCGGATCAAGCGCCAGCTGTACATTGCAGCCTCCTTCAATCTTGAGTGCTCGGATGATTTTCAAGCTGGCATTCCTAAGCAGCTGGTATTCTCTGTCACTCAATGTCTGGCTAGGCGCCACGACGATGGAATCTCCTGTATGGACGCCGACCGGGTCGAAGTTTTCCATATTACAGACCACAATTGCATTATCATTGCTGTCTCGCATCACTTCATATTCTATTTCTTTAAATCCGGCGATACTCTTTTCCAGCAGGCATTGCCCGACAGGACTGTTTTTGATGCCGCTAGTCACGATTTCAATCAATTCTTTTTCATTGCTGCAGATTCCGCCGCCGGTTCCTCCCATTGTAAAAGCAGGGCGAACAATAACCGGGTAGCCGATCTGTTCCACAAACACATACGCCTCTTCAAGGCTATGGATGATTTCACTGTCGGGAACCGGCTGCCCCAACTCGTTCATCAAGCTCCTGAACAGCTCCCTGTCCTCCGCCTGGTTGATCGCTTCTAGTTTCGTTCCGAGAATTTGAACTCCACATTCTTCCAGGACGCCTGCATTTGCCAATTCAACAGCCAGGTTCAAACCAGTCTGTCCGCCAAGGGTCGGTAGAATTGCATCTGGTTGCTCCTTGCGAATGATTCTTGATACAAACTCCAGTGTAAGGGGTTCGATATATACTACATCGGCGATTTCCGTATCCGTCATGATGGTCGCCGGATTGGAATTGACTAGGATAACCTTGTAGCCCTCCTCCCGCAATGCGATGCATGCTTGAGTTCCAGCATAATCGAATTCCGCGGCCTGCCCAATGATGATCGGTCCTGAACCTATAACTAAAATGCTGTGTACATCTTTACGCTTTGGCATCTGCGACAACCTCCTGTTTTTCTGCTTCAACCATCTCGATAAATTGATCGAACAATTCATTTGCATCTTCTGGACCTGGCGATGCCTCCGGGTGATACTGCACCGTGAATGCCGCCACCTTTTTATGGGAAAGGCCTTCGATTGTACCATCGTTTAAGGCAATATGGGTGATCTCCAAGTCGGTTGCTATTACTGACTCTTCTTTTACCGTATATCCGTGATTTTGGGCTGTGATCGCAATCCTCCCTGTCCGTAAGTCCTTCACCGGATGGTTGGAACCCCGGTGACCAAATTTCATCTTCTCAGTATTGGCTCCGCAAGCAAGTGCGAATAGCTGATGACCAAGACAAATGCCAAACAGCGGCAACCTGCCAAGCAATTCGCGGATCATTTCGATTGCTTCCGGAACGTCCTTTGGGTCGCCAGGTCCGTTTGAAAGCATGATGCCATCCGGACTGAGACTAAGAATTTCTTCAGCAGTCGTATTGTATGGAACGACAATCACATCGCAGTTACGGTTATTCAGTTCTCTTAATATCCCGTGCTTCAGCCCAAAATCAACTAGTACAACTCTATTGCCGCGGCCAGGGCTAGGGTAGGCTGTCTTGGTTGATACTTGTCTCACCTGGTCATTTGGAAGATTTTCCTTTTTCAGTTTTGCGACCATCTCCTCGGCATTTTCCTCCAGGCCGCAAATCATGCCTTTCAATGTTCCGTGCTGGCGGATAATTTTTGTCAGTTTCCTCGTATCGATTCCGGCAATTCCAGGAATATTTTTCATTTTAAGATAATCATCCAGGGGCATTTCGGATCGCCAGTTGGAAGGATAGTCAGTATGTTCTTTGACTACCAATCCTTGAATTGCAGGTGTGATCGATTCAAAGTCATCCCTATTGATTCCGTAGTTGCCAATCAAAGGATAGGTCAAGGTCACGATTTGGCCGCAGTAGGATGGATCAGACAAGATTTCCTGATAGCCGGTCATCCCGGTATTGAAAACCACCTCACCTGTAGTTTGTGCATCGCTGCCAAAGCCTTCTCCTACAAACACCGTTCCATCTTCCAATATGAGCTGCTTCTTCATACCTTACCAACTCCCTTTTCCCAGATTATTTTCCCTTTCGCAATCGTCATAACCGGCCAACCTTTGCAGTTCCAGCCAGCAAACGGCGTGTTCCTTCCTTTTGATAAAAATTCATCTGGATTGATTTCCTCTTCTTGATTTAAGTCAATCAACACGATATCTGCAAGCGCACCTGGCTTCAATTCTCCATATGGGAGCCCGAATGCTTTTGCAGGCTTGATGGTAAAAAAGTCAACGAGTTCCTTTAGGGTGAGCATCTTTTTTTCAACAAGATTGGTATATAATAGCGGGAAAGCAGTCTCAAGCCCAACAATTCCAAATGGCGCCAGTTCGATTCCCTCTGCTTTTTCCTGCCTTGTATGTGGCGCGTGATCTGTCGCAATGAAATCGATCGTGCCATCAAGCAGCCCTTCCATTAAAGCCTCTTGATCTTCTTTGCTCCGCAGCGGAGGGTTCATCTTATAATTCGCATCGTTTCCTAGTATGTCGTCTTCACATAAAAGCAAATGATGCGGTGTTACTTCAGCGGTCACTTTAATGCCGTATTTCTTCGCATCCCTGACAGCCCTGACGGATTCTTTCGTACTGATATGGCAGACATGGTAGTGGCAGCCTGCCTCTTCAGCAAGAAGGATGTCCCTTGCAATATGTACTGACTCACAAACAGACGGGATTCCATTAATTCCTAGTTCTTCCGCTTTCTTCCCCTCGTGGAGCGAGCCTTTATTGATCAATGTATTGTCTTCGCAATGAGCAACGATCGCTATGTCCAATTTCGCTGCCTTTTTCATCGCTTTCAGCATCATTCCCGCTGATTGAACGCCTACGCCATCATCAGTCAGGGCGAAAGCTCCTGCTTCCTTCAATTCCGCAAAATCGGTTAACTCCTGTCCAAGTTCGCGAACGGTGATGGACGCATAGGGCAGGACCCTTATGGAAGCCGTTTCCTGAATTCTTTCCTGCAGCCATTCCATTTGGGCCTTTGAGTCAGGGACAGGTCTTGTATTAGGCATGGCAGCCACTGTAGTAAAACCACCCTTTGCTGCAGCAAGCGTCCCTGTAGCAATCGTTTCTTTCTTTTCTCCACCAGGCTCACGCAGGTGGACATGCAGATCAATCAGCCCTGGTGCCACCAGCTTTCCTTCTGCTTCAATAATTTGCTCAGCATCGGAGGAGAGTTGAGGGCCAATCTTTGAGATTTTTCCATTCTCTATGAAAATATCCACTGTTTCAAATCCGTTTTCAGTAAGCAGTTTGCCATTTTTGATTAGCATGGACATGCTCAATTCCCCCATTCTTGTTTTGAAGTGCTTTTTTTAGCACTGCCATTCTTATATACACGCCATTTTCCATTTGCTTAAAGATCCTCGACCTTGAACACTCCACTAGTTCATTTGCAATCTCCACTCCGCGATTGACCGGTGCAGGATGGAGAATGATACTGTCTTTTTTCATCAATTTTTCCCGCCCGGCGGTTAATCCGAATTGTTGGTGATAAGCTTCCTTTTCGAAAAGAACTTTTCCATCATGGCGTTCATGCTGGACACGCAACAGCATTACAACGTCTGCTTCGCGGACAGCGTCATCCACTTCCATATACTCGCATCCTTCAGGAAGTTCAGGTAAGTTGATCCAGCTATCAGGACCGGAGAAAATGACCTTTGCCCCGAGCCTGGTAAGTGCATCGGCGTTTGATCTTGCCACCCGGCTGTGGAGGATATCGCCAATGATCGCTACTTTGATTCCCGTGAACCTGGAAAACTCCTGATGGATGGTCATCAAGTCCAGTAGGGATTGCGTTGGATGATGCCCCCTTCCGTCCCCAGCATTGATGATTGGAATGGATATTCCTTTATGAAGCTCGGAAAAGTAATTGTCCGCACTATGTCTGATTACTACTGCATCTGTTCCAATTGCCTCGAGGGTCCTGACAGTGTCATACAATGTCTCGCCTTTTAAGACACTTGATGTCTGCATCTCGAAGGGAATAACCTCGAGACCTAACTTTCGTTCTGCCACTTCAAAACTTGATTTCGTCCGTGTGCTAGGCTCGAAAAACAAATTGCTGATAAAAACCTTTCCTTTCGGCTGCCATGTCTCCCCAATAGCAAATCCTGTCGCACTTTCAAGAATTTCATGAATTTCATCCACGCTCAATTTTGATGTTGTCAGCAGCTCCCATTTCATGATCAGTCCGCCTCCTTTTATGTAGAAAAAAACACCCTGTCTGTTCAACAGGGTGCTTTGCATGAACTTGCCGGCATAAATCCGCTGTGTGCGTGAATTTATGTGCATGTTGAATAAGCCGGTTCGCCCATAACACCCTTTTTAGCCTCTCTGGACTTTTTTAAAAGGTGAAACTATGCTACATCGTTCTTTTCTTCAGTTTTTTTTTTCGTTTCCTCTTCAAACATGTCTTCTTCTATATTTGGGCGTCCAGGAAGGATTATGTTCAGAACGACACCGATGATTGCTGCTAAGGCCATACCCTGGATCTGAAACTGCTCTGATACCTTAATGAATGCTCCGCCAATCCCGATGACCAGGATGACTGAAGAGATGACGAGATTGCGCGTATTGCCAAAGTCGATTTTGCTGTCTA
This sequence comes from Mesobacillus subterraneus, assembly GCF_000934845.1. Taxonomy (GTDB): domain Bacteria; phylum Bacillota; class Bacilli; order Bacillales; family Cytobacillaceae; genus Mesobacillus; species Mesobacillus stamsii. Next base: position 1,875 of record NZ_JXIQ01000130.1, on the reverse strand, counting down.
CCAGCATTCTTAAACCGGACGATGCAATAATTCCGAATAACAGGATCGATACGCCACCCATTACTGGTGTAGGAATCGAGCTGATTAAAGCAGTGATTTTCCCGATGAATCCGAACACTGTAGCGATGATGGCAGCACCCAGCAGGACGTAAACACTGTATACTCTAGTGATTGCCAGCACTCCGATGTTTTCACCGTAAGTTGTTTTAGGCGGTCCGCCGATCAAGCCGGAAATCATCGTCGCCATACCATCGCCCATAATCGAACGGTGCAGGCCAGGTTCTTTAATATAGTCCCTGCCGACTATCTTGCTCAGGACAAGCTGATGGCCGATGTGTTCAGATAAAGTAACGATTGCTACCGGTACCATTAAAAGTGCGATTTCCATTGTTACTTTCACTTTGTAGTCAACGAATGGGAGGATGAAGTCAGGCATCTCGAACCATCCGGCTTTTTGGACTACTGAGAAGTCTACGATTCCAATTACCAAGGAGTATACATAACCGACGATTATCCCTGCTAAGATCGGCACCATGCTCATCATCCCTTTTCCATAAATCGAGAAGATGATTGTTGCTGCAAGTGTGACGAGAGCAGCAGAGAAGTGAAGCAGACTATACTCGGTCGTTCCAGGAACATTCATCGCCATGCTGACTGCTGTACCCGCAAGCGAAAGTCCAATGACAATGATAACTGGTCCAACAACGACAGGAGGCAATAATCTCATGATCCAGCGATAGCCCGCTTTTTTAATAATCAGCGCGACCGTTCCGTAGACGAGGCCGGCCAGGAAGGTGCCGATCATTGCTGCACCAGGGCCGCCGCCTGCTTTTGCTGCAATGACAGGTGCGATGAAGGCGAAGGATGAACCAAGGTAAGCAGGTACCTGGAATTTTGTGATGATCAGGAAAGCAATTGTTCCTAGACCGCTTGAAATCAATGCGATTGCAGGGCTTAAGCCGACCAGGTATGGAACTAGGATGGTTGCGCCAAACATGGCGAATAAGTGCTGAAGGCTTAGTGTGAACCATTGGAATGGTGATGGGATATCTTTAATATCTAGAATTGGTTTGCTCATTTTTATTCCCCTCTCTTTTTAAAAAACAAAAACCCTCTTTGCCAGATGTTGCAAAGAGGGTTTGGGCAAAAAAAGCCCCCACAAAGCGATCGCTTTGTGTTCCCCCTTCTCAGCCTCTCTGGACTGCTTTTAAAAGGGCATTATTTATTTATCAAAAATGCTTACTCGTTCTTCCTTGTCTACTTCTTGCAGTTCGACAACAATTTTTTCAGAGCTTGACGTCGGAATGTTCTTGCCTACAAAATCTGCTCTGATTGGAAGCTCCCGATGTCCTCTGTCAACGAGGACTGCAAGCTGAATTGTTGCCGGGCGCCCGATATCAATTAGGGCATCCATCGCAGCTCGGACAGTACGCCCGGTGTAGAGGACATCGTCTACGAGAATCACTTTTTTATTCAAAATGTCGACTGGGATATCCGAACCCTTTACCTCCGGTTCCTGGTCACCCGTCTTTTTTGTTAGGTCATCACGATACAAGGTGATGTCAAGGACTCCTACGGGCATTTCAGCACCTTCAATTTCCCGGATCCGCTCGGCCAGTCTTTTGGCGATAAAAATCCCTCTCGTGCGGATTCCGACGAGCACACAGTCTTCGATTCCTTTGTTTCTTTCGATGATTTCATGGGCAATCCTCGTCAATGCTCTGCGGATTCCTTGATGATCGAGCACAACCGCTTTTTCTGTCATTTGTTTTCACTCCTTCTCTGTCTGTGGTTTGAAAACGGACTTACTAGAAAAGCGCAAGCACCTTGGTCAGCCCCGATAAGCGCTGCCCGCCGATAACGCCACGTCCTGTG
>NZ_JXIQ01000129.1 GCF_000934845.1 Mesobacillus subterraneus | reverse complement strand
GGCAAACGGCTTGCCTAAGCGTTGGGCTATGTGCTGGTGCTGGACAAATTTATTTTGACAGGTTTGAGGGAGTAGAGCGGAAGTTGTCAAGAAAGCCTTGTTATTTTGACAGGTTTGGGTGCTTTGAACGGAAAGTTGTCAAGAAAGCCCTGTTATTTTGACAGGTTCTATGTTCTTATCAAAAAAACCGATCCTATGAGGGTTTGGGGTGAAATTATTTATTTGGATGGTGATAGGGTCGGTTGCTATCGGAATAGGTTTGAGCGAAGCGAGGGTAGGCTCGCCAGTTGCTCCCGCGGAAAGCGAGTGTCTGGAGTGGAAACCGATTATCAGCCAAACCCAAAAAAGGACCGGGCAGTTTTTGCCCGGTTTCTCTTATGCAGTTCCTTTCTTTTCAAACATGTTGGGTCGGACAGAAACAAGTGCGATGAAAATCAGCAGCAGCATGGTGCTGATGACATAAAAGAAGCTGATGCCTTTCAGCCATTGGATGGCGATGCCCCCAATGAACGGCCCGCTAATGCTGCCGAAACTGAAGAAAATGCCGCACATCAGGTTGCCCGCTGGTAGAAGCGACTTTGGCAGCAGGTCGGCCATATAGCTAATTCCAAGCGAAAAAGTCGATCCAACAAGCGTGCCTGCTAAAAAGAAACAGATCAAGAGACCGATAGTCGAACTCTCCAGCAAACCGGCTGCGGTAAAAGTGAGGAAACCGGACAAAGTAACCACAATCAAAACATTGCGCCGTCCTAGTTTATCGCTTAAGATTCCAAGTGGCAGCTGGGAGAGAATGCCGCCGATAGCGAAAGCAGGCAGCAGGAGTGCAACTGCATCGACACCAATCCCCGATCTTATCGCATACACAGGGAAGTTTCCGTTAAGGCTCGCCTCTAAAAATCCGTAGCCAAACGGAGGCAGGAAAGCAATCCAAGCGTATTGAAAAACCTTTCGAAACCTTTTCATCGTACCGAAGAAAGAAGTACTATCTGTGTCATGTTCTGGATGTTCGTTTTTCAGCAGCCATACCGTCAACCAGGCAGCAAGACTAATCGCAGATGCCAGAATGAATGGCAAAGCAGTATTTATTTTTACAAGTCCAATCATCAACGGGCCTGCAGCAAACCCCAGCCCGAAAAATAATCCATAGATGGAAATATTTCTTCCAATTCGCTCCTTTGCTGAAAAGGAGGTAATCCATGTCTGGGTGGCGAAATGGAGCATATGGTCCCCAATTCCAATGGCAAGCCTTAAAATAAACCAAAACCAATACGATTTCCAAACGGGAAAGAAAGCCAATGAAATCGCAACGAGAAAAATGCCAACAAGAATGACTGGCTTGTAGCCGAATCTTCGCAGCGGCGCTTCCATTAAGGGGGAAGCAACCAAGATTCCGATGTACAAACCTGTTGCATGCAAGCCATTCATGGAGGAGGAGACACCATCCTGTTCAAAAATGATTGCGATTAATGGCAGCAGCATTCCTTGGGAAAATCCTGAAATGGCAACGATGCTGACGAGGATCCAAAAACGAAGTGTGATCGGTTTATTCATGTCTCTCATTCTCCCTGTGTATGAATACTCTTTTGATGGTAACGATATAAATTTTTATATGCAATGTTTTTTTATTAAGCAAAATAGTGTAATCTTCTTTTTAACAGGGAAATATTTCTTATTAGTAAATGAGGAGAGAGTCGAATGGAATTTAAAATGAAGCCAGAGGTTGGTTTTTTTACCGAAACAGGGTTTGGAAGATTGGATATTGCTGGGGATGATCACTATGGATTCAGGCCATTTCAATTGCTCGTATCTTCTGTGGCAATTTGCAGCGGCGGAGTTTTGCGCACGGTGCTGGAGAAAATGAGAATGGAAATCGACGATATCCACATCCAGGCGGATGCAGAACGTATAGAGGAAGAAGCAAATCGAATTAGCAAAATAACGATCCATTTCCGCATTTCGGGGAATAATCTTGATAAAAGAAAAATCGAGAAGGCGATGGTGCTGACAAGGAAAAATTGCTCCATGGTCCAATCTGTGGCTGGCAGCATCGAGATCGAAGAAACATTTGAAATCGTCTAATCATGTTAACGAATGTGTTGGTTTGCCGCCAGCTGGATTAGTGGTACACGTAGTGAAAAAACAATAATAGCGAACAGAAGGGATCTTACTATGGCAAATAAGATTTTCATAATTGTAACATTCATTGGTGTTCCGCTGTCTGTGATCGGAACTTTGATGCATTGGTCGAGCACAGTGTTATTTCTCATCTATTGTTTGACGATTGTCTCCTTGGCTAGCTTTATGGGCCGGGCAACAGAAAGTCTGGCCATTGTTACCGGACCACGGATTGGCGGGTTACTGAATGCGACCTTTGGCAATGCAGTGGAATTGATCATTTCTATTTTTGCCTTGAAAGCAGGGCTGATAGGTGTTGTGCTAGCTTCATTGACCGGTTCCGTGTTAGGGAATCTTCTGCTTGTAGCCGGTTTATCCTTTTTTATAGGAGGACTGAAGTTCAAACGGCAGCACTTCAATGTGCATGACGCAACCCATAATTCCGCGCTTTTGATTTTTGCTGTCATTGTTGCCTTCGTTATTCCTGAGGTATTTACGATTAATATGAATGAAAGCAGGTCGCTCAGTCTGAGTGTCGGAATTTCGGTTATTCTCATTGCTCTTTATCTCGCTGCACTATTTTTTAAGCTGGTGACCCACAGGGGCGTTTACCAGCCAAAGGTTGAAAGCGGGGCCGAGCAACAGGAAGAAGAAGCAGAATGGGGAAAAGGCAAAGCGATTACGATTTTGCTGGCGGCAACAATTGCTGTCGCATATGTTGCAGAAAATTTAGTCCATACGTTCGAGGAAGTGGGTCAATCTTTCGGCTGGTCTGAATTGTTCATCGGCATCATTATTGTAGCGATTGTCGGCAATGCAGCCGAACATGCGTCAGCTGTTATCATGGCCTACAAAAATAAAATGGATGTTGCTGTTGAAATTGCTGTCGGCTCAACCTTGCAGATTGCCATGTTTGTGGCGCCGATTCTCGTGTTAATTTCTTTACTATTTGAAACGAAGATGCCGCTAGTATTCTCCTTGCCGGAAATGGTTTCCATGGCAGTGGCCGTGCTGCTGTCGATCAGCATTGCAAATGACGGCGAAACAAACTGGTTCGAGGGGCTTACACTTTTGGGCGCGTATGTTATAATGGGAATTGGATTTTACTTGCTTTAATATAATAGAATAAATGAGCTCTGTTCTGAGAGGACAGAGTTCTTTTTTCGCGGTAAAAACGGTATTGAATAAGGAGAATAAACAATATGGCTTTTATGTTTCGCACTTTATTTTTTATCATTGGATTAATCATTTTATCTTTCGGAGTATCGATGACGATTAAAGCGAATTTGGGGACGGGCGCCTGGGATGCTCTGAATGTGGGGCTTTCGAAGACAGTAGGAGGGACGCCTGGCAGCTGGGTTGTCCTTATTGGGATTTTGATGATTTTCCTCAATGCCTCCCTTGTAAAAAAACGCCCGGATTTTGCGGCAAGTATTCCTCTTCTCATTACAGGCATGCTGATTGATTTCTGGCTCCTGCGCGTATTTGATGACATGTTGGTCACCGGATATGGAAAGCAGTTTGGGGTATTTCTCCTTGGGGTGATCGCAATAAGTTTCGGACTCGCTATCTATCTGCAGCCAAGATTCCCGCTGATTCCGATTGACAATTTTATGATGGCTTTAATGCAACGATTCCATTTAAACTTAATGGCAGCGAAGACGCTTGGGGAGTTAATGGCACTGTCTGCTGCATTCCTCTTTAAAGGACCTGTTGGAATTGGAACATTGATTGTAACATTCGCGATTGGTCCGTCGATCCAATTGTTCTACCCTTACGTAGAGAAACTATACAATAAGCTGCTTACTTCGGCGCGTTAGTCGGTTTATTTTTTCAAAAAACTTTGGATAAAGAATCGAAACTCCGAAAACACTAGGAATAAACCTAAAGTTTCCTGTAGTGAAAGGAGTTACACCGATGAAAAAAGCAGCAGCTATCTTAGTTATGACGGTCGCTTTGTTGATGTCTATTTTAGCAGTAGGGTTTGCGGAGGAAGGGAAGCCGAAAAAAACTTCCCAGCCTAAGCAGGCGCAAAATGGCAAGTATGTCATCCCAAATTCAGTTATGAATATTACGAAGGACAATACGTATCCTAATCCGACTGAGGACCTGCCTTTCCTTCAGCCGAGTGAGCTGACCAAAAATTTGATAAAAACGTCAAAGGTGAAAATCGAGAACCCTGATTTAATCCGGATGTTAAATGAAACATCTATCAACAGCACTCCTTTCGCAATCGGCTATCGTGCGATCGTGTACCTTGGGGAGTGGCCATTGAATTATGAGTCACAAGAAACCTCACCGAACTGGGAATTCCAGAAGATCAATACGAATTATTTTGACAATCGAGGCGGAAATTCTATTTATCAAATCCATTATGTTCAGGAGCAGCAAAAGGTTGTAAAGGGCGGTTTGACGGCAAAAATCAAAAACGCCGAAGATGTGCAAAAAATGATGCTCTTACAGGCAGCCAAGAAAACAGGTCTGCCGCTTGCATTTGAAACAATTGTCGGAGCAGGTACGAAAAAAGACCATATTTACAATATTCAAGCGAAGCGTCTTGGTTACCTATATGCCTATGCACCTGCCATTAATGAAAAAGGCAAGGTCACCTATGGTGAGGTTTACTTGATGCTCAAAGGCAGCAAGAAATTCATTGTAGTGAAAAATGTAGTGTCACAGGGAATTGGTGCATGGATTCCAGTTCAGGACCACGTCAGCTTTGGCTTCGTATCTAGTGAACGGCCAAGATAACTCGGGTAAGGCAAGAAATCAGTAAGCCTGGCATCTCTAAAAGAGAACCAGGCTTTTTTTCTCTTGACAAAAGGTAGATATATCCTGTTTAACATCTGTCCATGCCGGGAATTAAATAGACATAACAAATGAACTCACCATAACTTTAAAGGAGGAAATAGATTATGTCGGACAATATTCTTTCAAATCATCCTAACCAGAATACAATGGACAACTATCCAAACAAATCGATCAATGACCGGTACACTTCCTCATCGGAGAATGCATTCTATGATACAACGACTGGTACAACCACTTACGCTAGTACCAATTCAAACAATGCTGGCTACTCTAACAATCAATCAATTGGTTACTCTCATGACTCCCAGTCTTCAAACAGCAAGCTGATGAAAGGCGTGCTAATTGGAGCGGCAATCGGTGGAGCAATGGCAATGCTTGATTCCAATACTCGTACGAAGGTAAAAGACAAAGCGGTCAATGCAAAAGATACATCCATGAATGTCATCAGCGAAGTAAAGAACAATCCTTCTGATGTGAAGGAGCAGATGATGAGCAGCTTTAGGGAAGCTTCCAGCATTTTAAAAGAAGCGATCAGTGATGCGCAAAACCTTTACCAGCGTTTGAACGAGGATGTGTTCAGCAAGGTGAATGAGGCAAAGTCCAATTCATCAGATGTCGTTCAAACAGTCATGGATGTAAAGGATGATTTGAAAGAAGTTGGCTCAAAAGTAAAGGAAGCAGGAACGACTGCCATGGACAACCCGGTAGTAAATTCTGCTACTGGGTCAGCATCTTCTAATTCAGGATCAAACCATGAGGCTGATGGATATGCAACAGGCATGGAAAGCAAACCGTCCGATACTACTGGTCTTGGAAATACATCAAACACCTTCACTGTCTCACCTGAAGGCCAAAAAAATGATAACAATCGCTAATGGAAATGAACACAAAAGCCAGTTCTAATAGGGACTGGCTTTTTTAAGTTGGTTTGTTTCTATATTAAATAATAGGTAGGTAAATTAGGAGGCAATGTCCATGGATCAGCGATTTCAATCACGCTCGAACAAGTGTGATTATGATAGAGAAACTGCAACGGGAAAAATAGCGATGGCAGCGTCTGCGCACCCAGTAGCAACGAATGCAGCCGAAAAAATTCTGCGTGACGGCGGCAACGCAATCGATGCTGCAATCGCCATTCAATTCGGCTTGAATGTAGGGGAACCGATGATGACAGGAATTGGCGGTAGCGGATTTTTTATGGTTTACCATGCGGAAAGCAAGACAACGAAAATTTTCGATGGTCATACAAGAGCTCCAAAAGCCGCCCATCCTGAACTTTTTTTAGATAAAAAAGGCGAAGTCATCCCATTTAAAAAAAGGTCGACACAGGCTATAGGAGTTGGAATTCCAGGGATTTTAAAAGCGATGGAAGCAGCCAGGTTAGAATACGGATCAAAACCGCTTGCTGAATTGATTGAACCTGCTGCTCAAGCTGCTGAAGAAGGAGTGAGAGTTAACTGGGTGATGGAGGAGATTCTGAACACGTTTGATTATCGACTTGGCGATCATGCTAAGGAACTGTTCATGCCCGGTGGGAAGTCGTTAAAGGAAGGGGATGTATACCAGAAGAAACATCTAGCAAAGACATTCCGCATCCTTCAACGTGATGGGATTGAAGCATTTTATGAAGGGGAAATTGGCGAAGCAATTATCTCCACATTAAAGGAGCTAGGTGGCATCATGGAGATGTCTGATCTGAAAAATTATCAAATCTCGACAGATGAACCGGTTTGGGGAAGCTATAGGGAATACGAGATTGCTTCGTCTAATATGCCGAGCGCCGGCGGGACGACGATGCTGCAAATTTTGAAAATTCTCGAAGGCTTTAACCTCCGTCTATATGATGTGAAATCTTGGGAAAAGTATTATTTATTTTCTGAAGCGATGCGCATTGCTTTTTCCGATAAAATCGCCTTTTCCGGTGATCCGGAGTTTGGGGATATACCGTTAAAAGGGCTCCTAAGTGAGGCTTATCTTGCGGAACGACGAAAATTAATAAATTGGGAACGAAGGAACGATGCAATCGAATACGGGAATCCTTGGACTTACTGTGGCGGGAACGAGATTCCCGTCATCCTCCAGCCGTTTGAACGGGAAAGGGAAAAAAGTGAAACGACCCATTTCACAGTAACAGACAAGTGGGGCAATATAGTTGCCTGCACTTCAACCGTTGAGCATCCGTTTGGCTCGGGAATTATGGTCAAAGATCATGGCTTTATTTTAAACAATGAAATGACAGACTTCGATGCGATTCCAGGCGGTTTGAATGAAATTCAGCCAGGCAAGCGGCCGGTAAGTTGCAAGACGCCGACGATTATCTTCAAGGACGGAGAGCCAGTATTAACATTGGGTTCACCTGGCGGGCCCACCATCATCGGCTCTGTATTCCAGACAATTGTCCATGTTCTCGACTTCGACATGGACCTGAAAGAAGCCATCGAAGAACCGCGCATCTTTACGAGTACAGGTCCGTTGGTAGGCTGGGAGTCGGGAATCAGCATGCAAGCAAAAGGGGAATTGGAGTCAAAGGGTTTCGAGTTTGCTGATGGCCCCTTCCCACTTGGAAATGTCCAGGCAATCCAATTCGATCGAAAAAAAGGCATCCTCTATGGTGCTGCTGATTCTAGCCGAGAAGGCAAAGCGACTGGATTGGATAATTGATGCTATACTAAAAAAATATTTACGGGCATAGAGCGTTGCTCTATGCCATGAGATTCCTATAATGGTTTCCATTCATAACGGGGACACGAATCAAATTTGCACGTAGAAAAACTTTGATCAATATATTATTGCACAATCGCTCCTTTTTCGGTAGGATGTTAACGAAAGTGAAAGGAGCGAAAAAAAGTGGGAAGTCCGATTACTGATAAAAATAAACAGGTTGTATTCTTGAAAAAGCGCCTGGATATGTTCGCGGAATTGCTTGAAGCGATTGATCCTGAAGAAACCGATCTCGAGGATATCGACCGTATGATCCAAATCGTCGAAGAAATGGATGCCAAATGCCGAGAATTCAAGAATCGTGATTTGTAAGAGACCTTTTTAAAAGAGGTCTCTTTTTTCGCGTTTTCAGAGTTATCCCTCCTTAAAGTCGCTTTAGGATGGTTTCCGCCCGCTTAGATCGAAAAAAAACAGTGGCATTTAGACTGGTTTATACAAAGTTATCAAAACGGTGGTATCCTGTCCATGTCCAGTGTGAGTGGCTTGCGCATTACTCGCTGTAAACGATTTCACTTTCATCTTTTAACGGATGGTTGTTAGGAGTATAATGGTAGCGGAGAAATTATTATAAAATACATATAGAAAGCATGGGGAGAGGGGTAGACAGATGAATATCGAAAACTTCCAGGAAAGCATGTACCAGCTGATTGTTGAAACATCCACGAACCTTCCAAAGGATGTTCGCAGGGCTATCAAGGCGGCGGCGGAACGTGAAAATGCCGGAACGCGCGCAGCGATGAGCCTTGATACGATTACCAACAATATCAAAATGGCCGAGGACAAGGTATCACCAATTTGCCAGGATACGGGTCTTCCAACCTTTAAAATCAAAACACCCGTTGGTGCCAATCAGATCGAAATGAAACAGGCAATTTACCATGCGATCGCTCAGGCGACAAAGGATGGCAAGCTTCGTCCGAACTCTGTTGATTCATTGACAGGCGAAAACAGCGGCGACAATCTTGGCGGCGGCATTCCCGTCATCAAATTTGCGCAATGGGAAAAAGATTATCTGGACATTCGCCTGATTTTAAAAGGCGGCGGCTGTGAAAATAAAAATATCCAATACAGCCTTCCTGCAGAATTGGAAGGACTGGGACGTGCAGGACGTGATCTTGATGGAATCCGTAAATGTATCCTGCATTCCGTTTATCAGGCACAGGGACAAGGCTGCAGTGCTGGATTCATCGGAGTCGGCATTGGCGGCGACCGTTCTTCAGGTTATGATCTAGCGAAAGAGCAGCTATTCCGTACTGTCGACGATGTTAATCCTCATCCGGAACTTCACAACCTTGAAGAATATATCATGGAAAATGCCAACAAACTTGGAATCGGAACAATGGGCTTCGGTGGCGAAACAACGCTGCTTGGCTGCAAAATTGGCGTCATGAACCGCATTCCGGCAAGCTTCTACGTATCTGTTGCGTACAACTGCTGGGCATACCGCCGTCTCGGTGTAGCAGTGAATCCTGAAACCGGTGAAATTCAGGAATGGATGTACCAGGATGGCGAGAAAATTGATTTCGCCCAGCCAGCTGCTACGGAAATCGCTGCAGCAGTGGAAACGCCTGCAGAACAGAATGTTATCACTTTGACGGCTCCTATTACAGAGGAACAAATCCGTGAGCTGAAAGTCGGCGATGTCGTCCAGATCAATGGCATGATGTACACTGGCCGGGACGCGATCCATAAATATCTGTCAGATCATGATGCTCCAGTCGACTTGAATGGCCAGATCATTTATCACTGCGGACCGGTGATGCTGAAGGATAAGGAAGGGAACTGGCATGTGAAGGCTGCCGGACCGACAACAAGCATTCGGGAAGAGCCCTATCAAGGAGATATCATGAAAAAATTCGGCATCCGCGCAGTCATTGGAAAAGGCGGAATGGGAAAAAAGACACTTGCAGCTTTACAAGAGCATGGCGGCGTTTATCTGAACGCCATTGGCGGGGCAGCTCAATATTACGCTGACTGCATCAAGTCTGTTGAAGGTGTTGACTTAATGAACTTCGGTATTCCTGAAGCAATGTGGCACCTCCAGGTTCAAGGCTTTACCGCAGTCGTAACAATGGATGCACACGGAAACAGCCTGCATGAAGATGTGGAGAAGTCATCCTTTGAAAAGCTGACACAATTTGCTGATCGCGTTTATAAATAATTTTGGATGAGTCCCCTTAATTACAGCAGGGGACTCTTTTTCTATGGTAACAGACAAGAATTTTTTCCTCCTTTTTGACAAACAGTAAGAGAAAACAGGAATGGAGGAAAATCATGAAAACGATTCGTAAAGTAGTACTGCTTTCATCCGCGCTGATGCTGCTCGTCTTGCCGACTGTGACAAATGCGGAGGAAAATTCAAACTCGCCATTGCATTGGGGATTCAAAAAAGGCGAGAATGGAAGGCAGGCTGATGCTGGAAGAATGTTTGAGGTCATCCTTGAAGATCACGGAGCAGTCTACAAAGGCGACGAGAATGCTAAAGATCTATACTTAACATTCGATAATGGCTATGAAAATGGCTATACCGCAAAAATTCTTGATATTTTAAAGAAAGAAAAGGTGACTGCAGCTTTTTTCATCACAGGACATTATCTGAAGAGTGCGCCGGAGCTTGTCGACCGAATGGCGAAAGAAGGTCATATTATCGGCAATCACTCCTGGCACCACCCTGATCTGACTCAGATCAGCGATGAAAAAATCAAGCAGGAACTGGAGATGGTCCGCGCTGAAACCGAGAGGATCACCGGCAGGAAGCACATGAACTATCTGCGTCCGCCAAGGGGAATTTTTAGCGAAAGGACGATGGCGATTGCGAAAGAAACTGGCTATACCCATGTATTTTGGTCGCTCGCTTTTGTTGACTGGAATACTGACCAGCAAAAAGGCGCGCAATATGCCTATGATAAAATCATGACCCAAGTCCATCCAGGTGCCGTCCTGCTTTTGCACACAGTTTCGAAAGACAATGCAGATGCACTCGAAAACGTAATCAGAGATTTGAAAAAACAAGGCTACAGCTTCAAGAGTTTGGATGAACTAATGCTCAAAAAAGCCGGCATGAAGAATCCGATGCTGTACTGATTGTTTGTTCCCGGCAATTTTACAGCTGCCGGGATTTTTTTAATTGGAAAAAAAGACGCATTTTTACCAGTTCGCCAATAAAATTGTATTATCGCCAAAATACCTATGAAAATCGCCAATAAAATGAAAAAATCGCCAATAAACAGTGAAAATCGCCAATAAAATTGTGAACTCCGCCAATAAATCGGAAATAGGCCTGTTTAATAGGGAAGACTCAGGCTGTAAAGATAAACTTCGCCCAATACCACTAGAGGCTCAGCACAATTTTCGTAAAAAAAGTACGGAAATGCTATAATACGGGGAAACAGAATAGATGAGGGCGGTTTGTTTATGTGGGAAGAAAAGGTGACCATTTCCGGGCCATATAATTTTGACCTGGCTTTGAGCAGGCTAGCGCTGGATCCTTTGAACACCGTTGATATCGAGCAGCGGCTTGTCAGGGTGCCGCTTGCTTTTAATGATAAAAAAATCGTTGCGGATATAATTGCGACGGGTACACTAGAAAAGCCTGAATTCATTGTCCGTGCCAGTGATGAAAAGGAAAAAACACTGCATCGTCTGACGGAAATTTTTCAATGGGATGTGGTGTTGCTCCATGTGCATGAGCATTTTCAGACGACTGAGTTAAAAGATTTGTTCAATGATCATTTTGGTACACCCCTTGTGCTGGAATTTGATCCTTTTTCCAGCTTGATCAAAAGCATTATCCACCAACAGGTGAACCTAAAGTTTGCTTTTACACTGACGGAGCGGTTTGTGCAGGCTTTCGGTGAAGAGATTGATGGTGTCTGGTTTCATCCGTCTCCTGAAAAAGTTGCACAGCTGAAGGTTGAGCAGCTCCGAGAGTTTCAATTTAGCGGTCGCAAGGCAGAGTATGTAATTGGAATCGGTGCGCTGACTGCATCTGGGCAGCTTGATTTTAAAAAATTGAAAACCATGGCTGATGCGGAAGTGTCAAACGAATTGATTAAAATTCGCGGTGTCGGGCCGTGGACAGTCGAAAATTTCCTGATGTTCGCACTCGGCAGACCGAACTTATTCCCGATTGGGGACATTGGCATCCAGAATGCCTTGAAAAAATACTTCCAACTTGAAGAGAAGCCTAGCCTTGCCATAATGGAAAAATACAAAGAACAGTGGAATCCTTATCTAAGCTATGCCGCGCTCTATTTGTGGAGAAGCATGGAATAATTGGAGTGAAGTTTTTATGAAAAAAGTGCATGGCCCTTCAACAAACAGGAACGGGCAGCAATGGGACAAAGACAAAAATGAGGCAAAGCTGCAGCTAAAGCAGACGTTCCCGCTGACCATCAAGCGTCTAGGGATCAATGGGGAGGGTGTAGGCTACTTCAAGCGTCAGGTCGTATTCGTGCCCGGTGCACTGCCGGGAGAGGAAATTGTAGCGGAAGCGACAAAGATCCACCCAAAATTTGCTGAGGCAAAAATCAAGAAAATCCGTAAGCGCTCTGAGCATCGGATTCAACCGATCTGCCCTGTTTACGATCAGTGCGGCGGCTGCCAGCTACAGCATTTGCGCTATGACCAGCAGCTAAAAGAAAAGCGGGATATTATCATCCAGGCACTGGAACGCCATACAAGGCTAAAAATCGATGACCTTGATATTCGTCCGACAATCGGTATGGAAAACCCATGGGGATACCGGAACAAAAGCCAGTTCCAAGTCGGAGAAAAGGATGGGAAAGTGCTTGCCGGCCTATACGGACTCAACTCCCATAATTTGATCAATATTGAACAGTGTGCAGTGCAGCATCCAGCGACAATAAAGGCAACGGAAGCTGTAAAAGAGATTCTACAAGACTTGAAAATACCGATTTATAACGAGAAAAAGCATAAAGGTCTCGTACGGACAATCGTTGCCAGGACCGGAATCCAAACTGGCGAACTGCAAATTGTCCTGATCACAACAAAAAAAGAGTTGCCGAAAAAAGAGCTGATCATCACAGAAATCAAGAAACGCCTCCCAGAGGTCAACTCGATTGTCCAGAATATCAACGGGGAAAAGACGGCAGTCATATTCGGCAGGGAAACTGCCACCCTTGAAGGAAAAGATTATATCCAAGAAACACTTGGTGACCTGCAATTTGAACTTTCAGCAAGAACCTTCTTCCAGTTAAATCCTGAGCAGACTGTTAAGCTTTACAATGAAGCCAAAACAGCAGCGAGGTTGACTGGGAGGGAAAAACTCGTTGATGCGTATTGCGGTGTCGGTACAATCGGCCTATGGATGGCAAATCAGGCAGGCGAAGTTCGCGGGATGGATATCATTGCAGAATCAATAGACGATGCCAGGAATAATGCCAAGAAACATAATGTCCCCCATGCCAGTTTCTATGTTGGCAAAGCAGAAGAATTGCTCCCAAAATGGCTGGAGGAAGGATGGCAACCAGACGTAATTGTCGTCGACCCACCACGCACAGGCTGCGACGAAGCATTCCTGAAAACCGTCTTAAAAATAAAACCAAAAACCTTTGTGTACATCTCCTGCAACCCCTCCACACTCGCAAAGGACATCCAGACACTTGAAAGCAAATACAAGATCAAATATATCCAGCCAGTCGACATGTTTCCGCATACTTCACAGGTGGAGTGTGTTTCACAGTTAATTTTAAAAGAAGGCAACTAACCCTTACAGGAGTTGCCTTTTACACATCGTGTAATGGATTAAGGGGAAGGGACGCGGGGACAGGAACCGTGTCCCACCAGATTCCCTGCCGCTATCCCGAATATTTTTTTGTTAGAGCC
>NZ_JXIQ01000128.1 GCF_000934845.1 Mesobacillus subterraneus | reverse complement strand
AAACACCAGAAACAGGGAAATGATGTAACCAATAGATCGTATTGGAACACTGAAACACCAGAAACTGGGAAAATGAGTCACCAATAGATCGTATTGGAACCCCGAAACTCCAGATACTTGGGAAAGAGGTCACTAATCAAGCTGATTACCAATACAAAAAAATTGGTCACCAATGAAACTCATTGGTGACCAAAAATTCATTCATAATATGACCATTGGCCATATCCTGAAACGATTAAATTCTCCTTCAATGTCTGTCCGATGGTTCTCTTGGAAATTAACTCGCCACTCCATTCATAGATTGTGTTGGTTGATAACTTTTCAGATGGAAATAAAGTTTGGTACTCCTCAATACTTCGCAATAGCGCGCTTTTAGTATTTACAGGTTTTCCGCATTTTGGGCATGTTAGGATCAGTGAATGATATTCTGCTATACCCGTTCCGCATGTCTGACAAAATACACCTTTTCGAAGCTGTGAATAATCATAATGGGGTACCTTGCTGTAAGGGGATTTCGTAATATGGGATGCTAATAATTTCTCGGACAATCTAACATGATATTGGTTCAATGCAGAAATCCGCTTATTTATTTTTTCGATGAAACGGTTAAGATTTGTTGGGAGGATGATACGGCTGTCCAGAGGGGCCTGGTACAAAGTGAAATCGGGATTGACAAAAATGAGATAGGGCTCAATGGGGATTTTAATTCCGATACTATTTAAAAGTTGCCTTAGGAGTGAAACATTCCTTTCTAATTGAAGTAATGGATTTTTAATCTCTGTCCCGTTAAGCTTCTTCAATTTGTCACCATCAAAATAGTACTCTCCTTCAAAGTTTTTCACCTCGAATAGTTTAATTAGCTGCTGCAAGATCATGATTGAATCGATTTGGAAATGGGAATGGCTCCATTCAAGCAGCAAATCATTGAGTACAATAGTTTGTATTCCCACTTGGTGCAAATACCCATCAAACATCACCTCCCCTTCAAACCCTTTTTGGAGATTTAAATAATATTGATTTTCTTTTTCTGGTAAATCCAATCGTGTTTTCAATACTTTCAGAACTTTTAACTCATCCGACTCATAGCGCTCTTTTAAAAACATAATTCATCTCCCTTCTTACACTCATTTTACCTAATAGATTTCCAATATTCTGTGAACGTTTTGTGGACGCCCCCCAACTACTCTTCCACCATTATTTATTGAATCTTGATATTCCTGCTGATATAATCAACAATAGTGTACATGTGCGAGTATAGTAGGAGTGAACGCAATGAGCAGAGAAGATAGACTTAATAGACAAAGCAAAATACGGAATTTTTCCATTATCGCTCATATTGACCATGGAAAGTCCACGTTGGCTGATCGGATTCTTGAAAAAACGAATGCTTTAACTGCTCGTGAAATGAAGGACCAGCTATTGGATTCGATGGATCTTGAACGTGAGCGTGGGATCACGATAAAGCTTAACTCAGTACAATTAAAGTACAAGGCGAGAAATGGAGAGATCTATACTTTCCACCTTATCGATACACCGGGACACGTAGACTTCACCTATGAAGTTTCGCGAAGTCTAGCAGCATGTGAAGGTGCCGTGCTTGTCGTAGATGCAGCCCAAGGAATCGAGGCACAGACGCTAGCTAATGTCTACCTTGCAATCGATAATAATTTGGAAATCGTGCCGGTTATTAATAAAATCGATCTTCCCAATGCGGATCCAGAACGTGTTAGAAATGAAATTGAAGAAGTGATCGGTCTGGATGCTTCTGAAGCTGTCTTGGCATCGGCAAAAGCAGGAATCGGGATTGAAGAAATCCTTGAGCAAATCGTCGAGAAGATTCCGGCTCCTCAAGGAGATCCTGATGCACCATTAAAAGCATTGATTTTTGACTCCTTGTATGACGCATATCGCGGAGTGGTTACGTATATTCGGGTTGTCGATGGAACGGTCAAAGTCGGCGACAAAATCAAAATGATGGCGACAGGAAAAGAGTTTGAGGTAACAGAAGTCGGAGTATTCACTCCAAAGGCAACTCCTGTTGTTGAGCTGAATGCCGGTGATGTAGGTTTCCTGACAGCGGCAATTAAGAATGTCGGCGACACGACGGTCGGTGACACGATTACAAATGCAAAAAATGGAGCTGTCGAGGCACTTCCTGGATACCGTCGCTTAAATCCTATGGTGTATTGCGGTCTTTATCCGATTGACACAGCGAAATTCAATGATCTAAGAGATGCGCTTGAAAAACTCGAACTTAATGATTCCGCGCTTCAATTTGAGCCGGAAACATCCCAAGCACTAGGCTTTGGATTCCGCTGCGGATTTCTTGGACTGCTTCATATGGAAATTATTCAAGAACGAATCGAGCGTGAATTCAAGATCGACCTGATTACGACGGCGCCGAGCGTAATCTATGATGTCATCATGACTGATGGCACGGAAATCAAGGTAGACAACCCATCCAATTTGCCTGATCCGCAAAAGATCAACCGTGTAGAAGAGCCGTATGTAAAAGCAACGATGATGGCGCCGAATGATTATGTCGGAGCAATCATGGAGCTTTGCCAGGAAAAACGCGGTATCTTCATCGATATGCAGTATATGGATGAATCGCGCGTCAACATTGTGTATGAAATTCCCTTGTCTGAAATCGTCTATGATTTCTTTGACCAGCTGAAATCAAACACGAAAGGCTATGCTTCCTTCGATTACGAGTTGATTGGCTACAAACCCTCCAAGCTCGTGAAGATGGATATCTTGCTGAATGCGGAAAAGGTCGATGCGCTAAGTTTTATCGTTCATAATGATTTTGCCTATGAACGCGGCAAGATTATTGTGGAAAAACTAAAAGAATTAATCCCTCGTCAGCAGTTTGAAGTACCAATTCAGGCGGCAATTGGGCAAAAAATTGTGGCGCGTTCCACCATTAAGGCGATGCGCAAAAACGTTCTGGCAAAATGTTATGGCGGGGATATCTCGCGTAAACGGAAACTTCTCGAGAAACAAAAAGAAGGTAAAAAGCGCATGAAACAGGTAGGTTCAGTCGAAGTGCCACAGGAAGCCTTCATGGCAGTGTTGAAGATGGACGACAACCATACAAAGAAATAAACCTATCGGGGAGGCTGGATGCTTGTTAGACCAAGCGATTCTGGCCTCTTTTTTCAATAAATCAAGGAAGTGAAATTAATGAAATCAGCTTATATTCATATTCCGTTCTGTCATCATATTTGTCATTATTGTGATTTCAATAAAGTTTTTATGAAAGGGCAGCCTGTCGATGACTATCTTGATGCGCTTGCAAACGAAATGAAGTTAACGGTAAAACCGGAGCAAGATGTTTTTAAGACGATTTTTGTGGGCGGCGGCACCCCGACTGCATTGGATGAAAGGCAGTTAAGCAAATTAGTTGAGTCGATCCAGGAACTGTTAAACTTCCATCAAGAAATAGAGTATACATTCGAAGCAAATCCAGGGGATCTGTCAAAAGAAAAACTTGTCATCCTGAGAGATGCCGGGGTGAACCGGCTAAGTTTTGGAGTACAGACTTTTCATGATGAACTTTTAAAAAAAATCGGTCGCAGTCACCGGGCAAAGGATGTATTTGAATCGATTGAAAATGCGAAAGCAGCAGGCTTCGATAATATCAGCATTGATTTGATTTACAGCCTTCCAAGCCAGACAAAAGAGGATTTCATCGATTCAATCAAAACAGCCCTGTCCTTAGGCCTAGTTCATTACTCTGGTTATTCTTTGATCATTGAACCAAAGACGGTGTTTTATAATTTAATGCAAAAAGGAAAACTGCCAATTACTAGCGAAGATACAGAAGCGCAAATGTATGATACGCTCATCGACCAAATGGAAAAACACGGACTGCATCAATATGAAATCAGCAATTTTGCTATTCCAGGATACGAAAGCAGGCATAATCTAACCTACTGGAACAACGAAGAGTACTATGGTTTTGGTGCAGGAGCGCATGGTTATGTGCAAGGGTTGAGACGAGCGAATTATGGGCCTTTGAAAAAGTATATGGAACCTGTCAACAATGGAGATTTGCCTATCATGAGTGAACATAAAGTTACCCGTGAAGAACAAATGGAAGAAGAAATGTTTCTCGGATTAAGGAAAACAAAAGGCGTGTCCATTCGACATTTCGCAAAAAAATTTGGCATCAATCCAACGGAATTTTTCGCGGAACAAATAAAGGATGGAATAAGAAAAGGCCTATTAGAAACCAATTCAGACCAGATCTTCCTGACGAGACAGGGGCGGATGCTTGGCAATGAAGTTTTTCAATCGTTCATTGGGGTATCAAATCATTGACATCTTTATCGATTACTGATAAATTATTTTTAGAATTAGCACTCGTTATTATAGAGTGCTAACAGAGGTGAGGATGTTGTTAACAGATCGTCAGGAGCTTATTTTGCAGGTGATTGTTGATGACTTTATTCGTTCAGCTCAGCCGATCGGTTCGAGGAGCTTGTCGAAAAAGGAAGAAATTAAGTTTAGTTCGGCGACAATCCGGAACGAAATGGCTGATTTGGAGGATATGGGCTTTATTGAGAAGACTCATTCATCCTCAGGAAGAATTCCTTCCGAAAAGGGTTATCGATTTTATGTGGATAACCTTCTATTGCCCCAAAAAGTGAACCGTGCTGATTTGGTGACAATTAAATCGATTTTTGCGGAAAGAATTTATGAGCTGGAGAAAATCGTTCAGAAATCGGCAAAGATTTTATCGGAAATGACCAATTATACATCCATCGTTTTAGGGCCAGCAGTAAAAGATAATCGGCTGAAAAAGCTGCAGATTGTTCCGTTGAATAAGGATACGGCAATCGCCATTATCGTGACGGATACAGGCTATGTGGAGAACAGAATGTTTCATTTCCCTACGAGCATTGACCCTTCTGATGTAGAGAAGATGGTCAATATCCTAAATGAACGATTGGCCGGTGTTCCGCTCACGAACTTGAATTCCAAGATTTACAAGGAAATTGCTATGCTGCTGCGTCAGCATATCAGCAGTTATGACACGCTCCTGAATACAATCATGGAGACTTTGAATATGCCAGCCCATGAAAAGGTATTTTTTGGCGGCAAGACAAATATCCTTAGCCAACCGGAATTCAACGATGTCGAGAAAATTCGTAACTTGATGAATATGATTGAGCAAGAGGATGGATTATACAACTTAATTAGGAAAAATCCAGCGGGAATTAATGTCAGGATCGGTACCGAGAACGATAATTCAGCAATGGAAAATTGCAGTCTGATTACTGCCACTTATTCCATAGGGGAAGAAAAGCTTGGATCCATTGCAGTTTTAGGACCGACAAGGATGGAATACTCTCGGGTGATCGGTTTGCTTCAACTGATTAGTACAGATTTGTCCAAGGTGCTCACCCTGCTGTATCAAAATAAATAAGCTTGGAAATAGTGAGTAAGGGTGGAGCCGCCTGCTCCATCCTAAATCATTGTGTGTTTTCACCTGAAGCGAATACGCTGCAGTGAAATATATCCAGATCAACCTGGACAAAGCGGCTTTTGTTCCTTGCCGCGATCCTTAGAGGAGGTGAGTTTAACGTGACAGAAGAGAGAAACAACGCTCAGCAAGAATTGGACAGCCAGAGAGAAGCAGAAACGGTAGAAGAAATTTTTGCCGAAAAGGACGCTTCTGAACAAAGTGGAAATATTCCGGCGCAAGAGGAAGAACAAGAGGATTCAACGGAGCAGAAAATCGCCGAATTGGAAAGCAAGCTGGAGGAAGCGGACAACCGTTACTTGCGCCTTCAGGCAGATTTTGACAACTTCCGCCGCCGTTCAAGGATTGAACTTGAAGCGAGCGCTAAATATAGAGCCCAAAACATTATTACAGAACTGCTTCCGGCAATTGATAATTTTGAACGGGCATTGAAGATGGATGTGGATAATGAACAAGCCAAATCTCTGAAACAGGGAGTAGAAATGGTGTACCGAAGCCTGCTTGATGCTCTTAAGAATGAAGGTGTCGAAGCAATTGACGCAGTAGGCAAAGAATTTGATCCACATCTACATCAAGCAGTGATGCAGACAGAAGATGAAACTTACGGCCCTAATATTGTTGTTGAAGAGCTCCAGAAAGGCTACATGCTAAAGGATCGAATCATTCGTCCAGCAATGGTAAAAGTCAACCAATAACAGTGTTTACAGGGCTCTTTTCGGGATGATTTCTGACAATTTATGCTTAATGCAAGCACAAAGTTTGCGAAAAGAGCCTACATAAAAGAACTAGGAGGTAGAAGGAAAATGAGTAAAATAATCGGTATTGACTTAGGAACCACAAACTCTTGTGTAGCTGTATTAGAAGGCGGCGAACCAAAAGTAATCCCGAATCCAGAGGGCAACAGAACGACTCCTTCCGTCATTGCGTTCAAAAATGGCGAACGCCAGGTAGGGGAAGTGGCGAAACGCCAGGCAATTACTAACCCAAATACGATCATCTCCATCAAACGCCATATGGGAACAGATTATAAAGCGGAAGTGGAAGGCAAAGAATATTCGCCGCAAGAGTTATCAGCTGTAATTCTTCAATATTTAAAGGCATATGCTGAAGACTATCTTGGTGAACCGGTAACAAAGGCAGTCATCACTGTTCCTGCTTACTTTAATGATGCTGAGCGTCAGGCTACAAAGGATGCAGGCAAAATTGCTGGACTTGAAGTGGAACGGATCATCAATGAGCCGACAGCAGCAGCACTTGCATACGGCTTAGATAAAATGGATGAAGACCAGACCATCCTAGTTTATGACCTTGGCGGCGGTACTTTCGACGTTTCCATCCTTGAACTAGGTGATGGCGTATTCGAAGTTAAATCCACTGCAGGGGACAACCGTCTTGGCGGTGACGATTTTGACCAAGTGATCATTGACTATTTAGTAGAACAGTTCAAGAAAGAAAACGGGATCGACCTTTCTAAAGACAAAATGGCTCTTCAGCGTCTTAAGGATGCAGCGGAGAAAGCGAAGAAGGATCTGTCTGGTGTAACTTCCACCCAGATTTCGCTTCCATTCATTACTGCAGGGGAAGCTGGACCGCTTCACCTTGAATTGAATCTGACTCGCGCTAAATTCGAAGAGCTTTCTGCTGGATTGGTGGAACGCACGATGGGACCTACCCGCCAAGCATTGAAAGATGCTGGCATAACCCCATCTGATTTGGATAAAGTCATCCTTGTCGGTGGTTCTACACGTATCCCGGCGGTACAAGAAGCAATCAAAAAAGAAACCGGTAAAGAACCACATAAAGGCGTGAACCCTGATGAGGTTGTCGCAATGGGTGCTGCCATCCAGGGCGGCGTTATCTCAGGTGACGTTACAGACGTTGTTCTTCTTGACGTTACTCCGCTTTCCCTTGGTATCGAAACAATGGGTGGCGTATTTACAAAGCTGATCGACCGTAATACAACCATTCCTACATCTAAATCACAGGTATTCTCAACCGCTGCTGACAACCAGACGGCAGTCGATATCCACGTGCTCCAAGGGGAGCGTTCAATGGCTTCTGCCAACAAGACGCTTGGGCGTTTCCAGCTAACGGACATCCCGCCGGCACCGCGTGGAATACCTCAAATCGAAGTTACTTTCGATATTGATAAAAACGGGATAGTGAACGTTCGTGCAAAAGATCTTGGTACTAACAAGGAACAACAAATCACCATCAAGTCTTCAACAGGCTTATCTGATGAAGAAATCGAACGCATGGTAAGAGAAGCGGAAGAAAACGCTGAAGCGGACAAGAAGCTAAAAGAAGAAGTAGAACTTCGCAACGAAGCTGATCAATTAGTATTCACTGCCGAAAAGACTTTAAAGGATCTGGAAGGGAAAGTGGATGAAGAAGAAATCAAGAAAGCTAACGAAGCGAAAGATGAACTGAAGGCTGCAATTGAAAAAGGTGAAATCGAAGAAATTCGCACTAAGAAGGATGCGCTTCAAGAAATCGTTACAAACCTGAGCGTTAAGCTTTACGAGGAAGCGGCCAAGCAACAGCAGGCACAGCAAGGGGCAGAAGGGCAAGAAGGAACAAAGAAAGACGACGATGTTGTCGATGCAGAATTCGAAGAAGTTAAGGACGACAAGTAAAACATTTATAAGCAAGCAAAAAGTCAAAGTCAGGTATTACTTGGCTTTGGCTTTTTTCATTCTACAAAATTTAACTAAAAAAAGACAATTAACTTAGCACATAACAGATCGTTTATCTATTGCGACGGATATGCGGGAATGATACAATTACCTTTATGTGAAAAGAATCGGGAGTGGTAATCATGAGCAAACGGGATTACTATGAAGTCCTCGGGGTCAGCAATTCGGCCACGAAGGATGAAATAAAGAAAGCTTATCGCAGACTTTCTAAAAAATTCCATCCGGACATTAACAAAGAGCCGGGAGCAGATGAAAAGTTTAAAGAAGCAAAAGAAGCATACGAGGTCCTTAGTGACGACCAGAAGCGCGCTCAATATGACCAGTTTGGCCATGTGGATCCCAATCAGGGCTTTGGCGGCGGAGCTGATTTTGGCGGAGGGTTTGGCGGTTTTGAAGATATTTTTAATTCGTTCTTCGGCGGCGGCGGAGGCAGACGCCGTGATCCAAACGCACCTAGACAAGGTGCTGATCTCCAGTACACTATGACTCTGAAGTTCGAGGAAGCTGTTTTCGGCAAGGATGCAGATATTGAGATTCCTCGAGAAGAAACATGTGATACTTGTGATGGAACAGGGGCGAAGCCTGGTACGAAAGTGGAAACCTGTACCCATTGTCATGGAAGCGGTCAGATCAGTGTCGAGCAAAATACTCCTTTTGGACGCATTGTTAACCGCCGGGTATGCCATTACTGTAATGGAACGGGCAAGGAAATCAAAGAAAAATGCACGACCTGCTCCGGTACCGGGAAGGTTACGAGAAGGAATAAGATTCATGTGAAGATTCCAGCTGGAGTCGATGATGGCCAACAGTTAAGAGTGGCTGGAAAAGGGGAAGCAGGAATCAATGGCGGACCTTCAGGTGATCTCTATATTGTGTTCCACATTAGGCCGCATGAATTTTTCGAGCGTGACGGGGATGACATATATTGTGAAATGCCAATTACATTTGTCCAGGCGAGCCTTGGGGATGAAGTGGAAGTCCCTACCCTCCATGGCAAGGTCAAACTTAAAGTCCCTTCTGGAACGCAGACTGGTACTAAGTTCCGTTTGAAAGGCAAAGGTGTTCCGAATGTCCGGGGATATGGAACAGGAGATCAGCATGTTATCGTGAAAATCATCACTCCGACAAAACTGTCAGAAAAACAAAAGCAGCTCCTTCGCGAATATGCGGAAATCAGCGGACAAACACCGCTAGGCGAGCATGAAGAAAGCTTTTTTTCGAAAGTAAAACGAGCCTTTAAAGGTGATTAATCGAATGGAGTTGGTATAAATGAAATGGTCCGAACTCAGCATTTTAACAACAAATGAAGCGGTTGAGCCGATTTCAAATATCCTGCACGAGGCAGGGGCGAGCGGTGTCGTGATTGAAGATCGACTGGAGCTTGAGAAGGAAAGAGAGGACCAGTTCGGCGAAATATACCAGCTAAATCCTGACGATTATCCGGAAGAAGGCGTCATCGTAAAGGCATATCTCCCTGTAAATAGCTTTCTAGGGGAAACAGTCGATGAAATCAAAGAAGCAATCAATAATCTAATTATCTACAATATTGATATTGGATTGAACAAAGTATCAATCAGTGAAGTGAATGAAGAAGAATGGGCAACAGCCTGGAAAAAGTATTATAATCCTGTGAAGATCTCCGAAAAGTTTACTATTGTTCCAACCTGGGAGGAGTACACTCCTGTCAATACCGATGAGTTGATCATCGAACTGGACCCTGGCATGGCTTTTGGAACTGGAACCCATCCGACAACCGTGATGTGTATCCAGGCGCTGGAGAGAACAGTTCGCCCTGGCGACCGGGTCATCGATGTTGGAACAGGTTCTGGCGTGCTTAGTATTGCTGCGGCTAAACTTGGTGCAGGCAAAGTAGAGGCGCTCGACCTTGATGATGTAGCGGTCCAAGTGGCCAAACTCAACCTCAAGCTGAATAAAGTGCACGGTATTGCATCTGTTTCACAAAACAATCTGCTTGATGGAATAGCAGAAGGAGCGGACATCGTAGTCGCAAATATCCTTGCCGAGGTCATCCTGCGTTTTGCGGACGACGCAGGCCGAATTGTGAAAAATGGCGGTTCCTTCATTGCATCCGGAATCATCCAGCAGAAGAAAGAAGTCGTCAAGGAAGCAATAATGGACGCCGGCTTCGAGATAGAAGAAATTATTACGATGGAAGATTGGGTTGCAATCATCGGGAAAAAGAAATAATGGAGAAAAAAGGGGAACCGCAAAAGCCCCTTTTTTCTGTCTATTTATAGCTCTATTGGGAAGCAGGTGCTCGGATGCAGCGTTACTTTACGGAGGAACTCGTTAATCCGGATCATTTTCATCTTACTGGCGAGGATTATCATCACATCGTTCGTGTCATGAGGATGAAGGCTGGGGATGAAATCATTTGTGTCACTTCCACGGGAAATAGTGCAATTTGCCAGATTGCAGAAATTACCGCTGAAATGGTTGTGGCAAACGTTGTAAAATGGGAAGAAGGAAACAAGGAGTTGCCAGTCTTTATTGTCATTGCGAGCGGTCTGCCCAAAGGGGATAAGCTTGAATGGATCATCCAGAAAGGTACGGAACTAGGTGCCCATGAATTTGTCCCCTTCACCGCATCCCGCTCGATTGTGAAATGGGACAGCAAGAAAGCTGGAAAAAAGATAGAACGATGGCAGAAAATTTCCAAGGAAGCTGCTGAACAATCTCATCGGAATATTATTCCGTCCGTTAGAGAACCAGTCAGCTTAAAACAATTGACCACTCTTGCAAAAGACTATTCTTTTAAGCTTATTGCCTATGAGGAAGAGGCGAGGACAGGAGAGGCATCCGTTCTGTCTGAGACTCTTTCAAAAATGAGTGCGGGTGAAAGTCTGTTGATTGTTTTTGGACCGGAGGGGGGATTGACTCCTGGGGAAGTCAGCCTTTTAACGGAAAATGGATTTTTGGCCTGTGGTCTTGGACCGCGAATTTTACGTACGGAAACCGCGCCGCTCTATGTATTGTCTGCGGTTTCCTATCATTTTGAACTATTGAGGTGAAGATCATGCCTGCAGTTGCTTTTCATACATTAGGTTGCAAGGTTAACCATTACGAAACAGAAGCCATCTGGCAATTATTCAAAGAAAAGGGTTATGAAAGAGTGGATTTTGAATCTATCTCTGACGTTTACGTTATTAACACATGTACGGTTACCAATACTGGGGATAAAAAAAGCCGCCAGGTCATTCGCCGCGCTGTCCGCAAAAATCCGGACGCTGTTATTTGTGTAACCGGCTGTTATGCTCAGACATCGCCTGCAGAGATCATGGCGATTCCTGGAGTTGATATTGTAGTCGGAACTCAGGATCGTGTGGAAATGTTGGATTATATTGAGCAATATAAGCAAGAGCGACAGCCAATCAATGCTGTTGGCAACATCATGAAGAACCGTGTATATGAAGAGCTTGATGTACCGGCCTTCACGGATCGTACAAGAGCATCGCTGAAAATTCAGGAAGGTTGCAATAACTTCTGTACTTTCTGTATCATTCCATGGGCACGCGGATTAATGAGATCCCGCGATCCGCAGGAAGTTATTCGCCAGGCTCAGCAGCTTGTTGACGCTGGCTATAAGGAGATTGTCCTTACTGGAATTCATACCGGCGGTTACGGCGAAGACATGAAGGATTACAATCTCGCTGCATTGCTTAGAGATCTAGAGGCGCAAGTGAAAGGCATCAAGCGCCTTCGTATTTCCTCTATCGAAGCAAGTCAGATCACAGATGAAGTGATCAAGGTAATAGACAAGTCAAACATCATTGTCCGCCATCTGCATATCCCGCTTCAATCCGGTTCGGATACCGTTTTGAAGAGAATGCGCCGGAAGTACACAATGGAGTTTTTCGGGGAGCGTCTTGATCGCCTGAAGGAAGTATTGCCGGGTCTGGCAGTCACTTCTGATGTCATTGTGGGGTTCCCTGGAGAAACAGAAGAAGAATTCATGGAGACCTACAACTTTGTAAAAGAGCACAAGTTCTCAGAGCTTCATGTCTTCCCATACTCAAAACGGACAGGCACACCTGCTGCAAGGATGGAAGACCAGGTCGATGAAGAGGTAAAGAACAAACGTGTTCACCGCTTGATAGAACTATCTGACCAGCTTGCAAAGGATTATGCTTCCCAGTTTGAGGACGATGTACTGGAAGTAATTCCTGAGGAACCTTACAAAGAAGCATTAGAAAGCGGACTATACGTAGGGTACACTGACAACTACTTAAAGGTTGTCTTCCCTGCTACTGAAGATATGGTCGGAAAAATCGTCAAGGTGAAACTTGCTAAAGCAGGATATCCATACAACGAAGGCCAATTTGTAAGAGTGCTCGAAGATGAAAATCAAACAGAACAAGCAGTTATATAATAAAATCAACAAAAAGAGCTGGCCAAATGCCAGCTCTTTTTTCTTGGTTACCAGGAAATTATAAAATTATATAGTTGTGGATAACTACTTGTGGTTTTCTTAATCCAGCTCCAGC
>NZ_JXIQ01000127.1 GCF_000934845.1 Mesobacillus subterraneus | reverse complement strand
CAGCTCTGAGGAGTAAACTTATGTCTTTTCACCATTTATAGGTTATCCACAATTGTAATAATTTTCCATCATCTTTTTCTCTCAAAAAAGTGTGGATAAGTCCAATTTTAAGTAATTCCGTCTGAAATTGTGGATAACTAAAAAATTGTTTTGCTTCCTATCACATCCTTTGCTAAAATAAAAGTGTTAGGTAATAAATCTTACTTGTGTTGCTTTGAACAACACGCCATAATCCTCGTCTGTTAATTTGCGAGTCCGAAACGCTTCTAACAGATTCGAGGATTTTTCTTGTGCCGTTTTTTTGACTGTTTTAAATATGTGTGCGCCTTTTTCGTAAAGCTGCATTAGGATATCGGTAATCTGTATGAGAAGGTAATGGTTTTTCATTGCTGTATACTCGTGGCTATTTGCATGTTCCAAATGATAACGAATATTCTTTTGTTGATTAAAGCCTTGATTTTCAATTTTCCAACGGCTGCGGCCTGCGGCAATTAGGCTTTTGACGTTCTTCTTTGTTATCTTTAAATTTGTTATGAAAACATACTGTTTGATTTTTCCTTCTTCCGTTTCCAGCTTTGCTTCCATGAGGTGAACGGTTCTTTTATTGTATGGCACATCATTTACCCAAAAAAGTCCGTCCTCTGTTTTGTTTTGCTCCATTTTCTTTATTGCGTTGAACTCTGATGCAACACTTTTTATTCGACCTTCCTTAAACCTGCAAATATACTTCCATTTGTAGGCATCACAACGACTAAACACAGGCTCACACGCATAGAGACTATCCCCCAGTATACAGATTGGTAATCTCTTGTAAGTGGTCTTCATCTTCTCAGCTAGCCTATAAAAAGCTTTGATTTCACAGTCCTGCTTTGTAACTTCTTCCGATTCATTTTCTATAAACTCCGAACCAATACTAAAAACCATATCACCGACTACGAGTTTTGCTTCTAGCACATGATGCATGTAAATGGTCGTTGTTTCTCCTGTCTCTTTATCTTTGTATTCTCGCCTCAAACAATGTTCACAATGCTTCTTATGAAACGTATGTAGTCCCGTTCCGTCAATAATAACGCCCCAATACTTACCCAATATTCTGTAGTCCTCAAAACATCTTTTTTTCAGTAGTTCTTTGATCATATAGGTCCTGATTTCCTCCAATTCGGAACCGTCTAATCCAGCTAGAAAGTCGTTGATTGTATCATAATGAGGCAACTCGTCTAATGTTTCCAATCCTATTGTCTTCCTGACATTTTCAATACATTCCTCTTTGTTAAAACCGTTACTCATACTTCTCATTGATTTTAAGCCAGTCATATTTTTCATTATAACTGTGAACAAAATAATTTCTGGAGGGTAAGTAATATAGCCTTGGGCTCGGTGATCCTTTACGCTTTTTAGTCTGTTTGTAAATTCCTTGAAAAAATGTTTCTTGATTTTTAGAAACTCGAAGAAATAGTTTGTTTCTTTTTCCTGTTCCCTTTTTTCTTTTCTTGTGATCATGTGACATAAATCCCCCTAAATATCATTTATTAGGCGTTTGACCTTTAGTAAACTATCTCATATTTCTATATTTTAGGGGGGTTTTGTCAAAAATTAAATCGAAGAATTTTTACTCCTCAAAGCTG
>NZ_JXIQ01000126.1 GCF_000934845.1 Mesobacillus subterraneus | reverse complement strand
AATCGGGCTTTCTCCTGTTCAGTGGCACATGATTGCCTTTTATGTGACCGTAAATTAGACTTTCTCCTGTTCACGGGCACATGCATGATTCAGCTCTCCCTATTTTGAGTACAAACATTATAAAAGCCAGGTTTCCCCTGGCTTCCTAACTATTTTATAAACGCCTTTACGACTCCTGCAGGCACCCATTTCTGCAATGACCGATAAGCTCGTCCATTGATATAAAAGAAGTAGCTGACAGGTCCGGCCGACTTGATCATTTCCCAGGCAAGCTTTCTAATTTTTTCCTGCCTTCTTACTTTTTCGTCGGACAAGTAAACGCCGAGCAGCCCACGGTTAATCAGTTTGTGAAATTTACGGTGTGGCAATCGAGCTGTGTGCCGATCGGCATTTTTCACAAAATGCCGCAACCTATCAAACAATGCTTCTTCATTTTCATAATAAAAACAGAAGTTCAAGTCGCCGCCTTCGCGGTCTTCCTCCTGGTCGATGAAATAATCCAGGAGGATGTGCAGCCCTTGTATGTATGGAAAATAACCGTTGCGGATACTATCCGCATATTCCGGTTTGAAATCATCGCGAAGGGCGTAGGATACGAGACAAAAGATGCCGAGCGTCGATCCAGTACAGGCTGAGAATTCGTACCATTCCATGTCGGGATTTTTTTCACGATGGCCATCGAACCATGTTTGCAGCCTGGGTACACGATCCTTTACCTCCACATGCTTATGAACCTGCAAATCACAATAATATTCGCATAGTTCACCCATATGCTTTTTTACATCCTGATAATGTTCAACCCTAGCAAGGACTTCTCGGCAAGCGGTCACAAGTTCCCTCAAATACCCGCCATCATTCTGGTCTTCTCGTTCGCGGTAATAGTCTTTCAATTGGTGGTCCAGGCTGACAGCATCCGCCATTGACTCATGCAGCGCCGCAAAATCCACCGGATCAAGCGAGGTGCTGCGATCACAAAGATTATCGAGATAATCACTAATTGTCTGGTATGCCACAATGAACCGGATGGCCTCTTTATGATTCTTTTTCGCGGCCAGACTTAAAATCGAACCGCCTTCACAATGGAAAGTCTTGTTTTCAATGCTGGCAAGCGCCTGTTTCCTTAGTTCTGGATTCGGAATTTCCTCCGCCTTGCTTTTCCAATAGGCCAGCTCCCGGTGAACTTGTGGCAGGACTTTTCTGTACACACGATACATCAAACTGATGGGCCTTGATGGAATCATCTCGCTGCTCTCCTCCTCCGCTTACTAATAAACATATCCAATCGCCTTAAGCTGGCTGATGACAAAATCATGCGCATACTCAAAAACCTCTTCGCGTTCTGGTTCATTGAAAACTTCATGGTAGCATTTCGGCCATTCTTTATATCTTTTTTCGGAGAGCGGTGCATTATTGAACCATTCTTTAACAGCACGCTTATCGACAATCTTGTCGTCTCCAGCCTGCAAAAGCAGCGTCGGTACGTCGTGGACTTTATTCATATGCTCAAACGCGAGTTCCATTGCTGCTGCCAGCTCACGGTACCAGCGCACCGATACTTTGGTAATGTATAAGGAATCATTTGCATCAACTGCCCTGACGTCTTCGTTTCTAGTTGCCAGCTCAACAGACAAACCAGAAGAAATTCGAAATGTTGGAACGATTACATTCAAGCCATGCGAGAGCATATCCAGCATTCGTGATGGATATTTCACTAAACCAAGGCATGGGGAGGACAAGATCAATCCGGCAATTTCGATATGTTCTTCTTGGAGCAAGCGGATGGCAATGAGTCCGCCCATGCTATGGCCAAACAGAAACACTGGGAGGTCAAAGTCATATGCTGCATTTATCCACTCTTTCACTTCTAAAATATATTCATCAAAGGAATCAATATGGCCACGGTTCGCTCTTGTCGTCATCCCATGTCCAGGCAAATCCCCCATTATGACATGAAATCCCGCTGAGCGCCACGCTTCAATCAGCCATCCATAACGGCGATGATGCTCCATCGCACCATGTATCATGACTATTACAGCCTTAGCATTCCCATCAGCTTCCCATTTCCACATGACCATTCCCCCTTAAATCCTTTTTCTTTCTTTAAAAGAACTATAATATATAATTAATGAATAAGAAAAGCGCAAACGCCTGGGTCAGCCCAGATTCCAAATGAAAGCGAAAGCATGTTAAAGTATAGGAGTGTGCATAATGATTTATTCTTACAAAGGCAAAACACCGAAAATAGCAGATTCTGCTTTTATCGCAGATTATGTAACCATCTCCGGAGATGTTGAAATCGGAGAGCAGTCGAGTGTCTGGTTCAATACCTCGATACGTGGCGATGTTGCCCCAACGATTATTGGCAATAAAGTGAACATTCAAGATAACTCGGTGCTGCATCAAAGTCCAAATAATCCTTTGATCCTCGAAGACGAGGTGACGGTCGGACATCAAGTCGTCCTACACAGCTGCATTGTTAGGAAAAAGGCTTTGATTGGGATGGGGTCGATCGTCCTTGATAAAGCTGAAATCGGCGAAGGAGCATTTATCGGTGCCGGAAGCCTTGTTCCTCAAGGAAAAAAGATTCCTCCCAATACACTTGCTTTTGGACGCCCCGCAAAAGTAATTCGAGAATTGAATGAATCTGACATTCGAGATATGGAACGTATTTCAAGAGAATATGCTGAAAAAGGACAATATTATAAAGATTTACAGAACGATACTTAAACTTCATCTAGAGCCATGACCTTCTCTCAAAAAAGAAAAGCACCCTAAAAGCCTGGGTGCAAATGGGAGGATTGCTGGTCGCCAACCTCCCTAATTTTTAAGACTGGAAAACTTTTTGTGCCATATACTCCTTCTCAAAGGAGTATTTTTTTTCAATATACACATCATGCCACATCATAAACATCAATACAGTCCAGATTTTACGGCTGTAATCCGCTTTGTTCTGACAGTGCTCATCCAGTAGCCTCAACACGTAAGCCTTATTAATCAGATGTTCTGTGTTGCTTTCCATAATGATTTTCTTGGCCCATTCGTTCATTTCATTCCTAAGCCAATGTCTAATTGGCACCGGGAAACCAAGTTTCTTGCGGGTAAGCACATGGTCAGGGACCACCCCTTCCGCCGCTTTTCGCAAAATATACTTCGTTGTATGGTTAGCAGTCTTCAAGCTTGTCGGAATTTTAGAAGCTGTTTCAAAAACAACCTTATCAAGGAATGGTACGCGAAGCTCCAAAGAATGTGCCATTGTCATTCTATCAGCTTTTAATAAAATATCGCCGCGCATCCATGTGTGGATATCAATGTACTGCATAGTATCAACCGGATCGTATCCTCGGCTTTCGCGGTATAGAGGCTTCGTTATATCCCTAAAATCGTACTTGCCGTTATATACGCGGAGCAGTTCGCTCTTTTCTTTTTCAGTGAACATTTTTGCATTTCCGATATAGCGCTCTTCCATTGGAGTGACGCCGCGCTCGATGAAACTCTTCCCTTTCAAGCCTTCAGGCATTATATTGGAGATGCCCTTTAGCAACGCCTTCCCCACTCTAGGAATCTTATTAAAAACCTCAAGGTCTTGCGGTTCGCGGTAAATATTATATCCGCCGAATAATTCATCGGCACCTTCACCGGAAAGGACAACCGTTACATGCTTCCTAGCTTCACGCGCTACGAAATACAATGGGATAGCGGCCGGGTCAGCAAGCGGATCATCCATATGCCACATAATTTTAGGGAGTTCATCCATGTATTCCTGTGGACTGATTACATAGCTGATATTTTCCACACCGAGTCGATCAGCCGTTTCTTTGGCGACATCAATCTCGCTGAAGCCATCCTGTTCAAATCCGACCGAGAATGTCTTGATTCCAGGATGGTATTGCTTTGCGATCGACGCGATGATCGACGAATCAATCCCGCCAGAAAGGAATGAACCAACTGGCACATCACTGCGCATATGAATTTTCACCGATTCGAACAGGACATCCCTGATCTCCTTCGTGAATTCATCCTCTGATTTATGGATAGGCGAGAAGCTCGCTTTCCAGTAACGCTTTATTTCCATCGACGAACCAATTTTTTTTGTAAAATAATGCCCTGGTTCCAGCTTGTAAATGCCCTCAGACATGGTGTCCGGTTCGGGAACAAACTGGTATGTTAAAAAATGTTGCAGAGCCTTATAATCAATTACATCATTCTGCAAGCCAAGCAAAATGCTCTTCTTTTCAGAACCGAAGAATGTACGATTTTCATCTTCAAAATAAAAGAATGGTTTAATGCCGAAATGGTCCCGTGCCCCGTAAAGAACCATTTCTTGCTTATCCCAAATGACAAATGCGAACATTCCGCGCAGCTTGTCGACAGCCTGCTCCTTGACCTGGCTGTATAGAGCAATGATCACTTCTGTATCAGAGTGGGTTTCGAACGTCAGTCCTTCTTCGATCAACTCTTCACGAAGCTCTAGGTAGTTGTATATTTCTCCGTTGAAAATGATCCAATAACGTTCATTTTCATACGTCAATGGCTGATGGCCAGCCTCCAGGTCGATGATGCTCAAACGACGGAAGCCGAACTGGATATGCTCATCGTAGAAATATCCATCATCATCTGGACCACGGTGGGTGATGATGTCATTCATATTCTTGAACAGCTGCTTATCTTCGCTACTGTATTCCTGCGCTTTCTCATGTACACATCCGATAAAGCCACACATTATGTACTTCACCTTCTCCATTTCAGTAAAAAAATTTATTAATGTTTTTTGCTTTCAATCCAAACATACCATCTTATCCTATCATTAAACACAAAATTTTTGCAGTAAAATCCATGGGGAATTTAAGGGAATACTTTATTTTTCACCTTTTGCTCCATTCGCAAACCATCTAATTACTGATTTGACGTTTGATAAGAAAAAGGAGTTACATAATTTCTATGTAACTCCTTTTTCTTATTTGCCGAGAGCTTGAGTACGGAGCGTTTCAGCTTTGTCTGTACGCTCCCATGGAAGGTCAACGTCCGAACGGCCAAAGTGTCCGTAAGCAGCTGTCTGTTTGTAAATTGGCTTGCGCAAGTCCAACATTTTGATAATACCAGCAGGTCGAAGGTCGAAGTTGCTTTCCACAACGTCGATCAGTACGTCCTCACTCACTTTTCCTGTTCCAAACGTATCAATGGAGATGGATACCGGACGGGCAACGCCGATTGCGTATGCAAGCTGAACTTCGACTTTTTCGGCAAGACCAGCAGCAACGAGGTTCTTGGCAACATAACGCGCCGCGTATGCAGCTGAACGATCCACTTTTGTAGGATCCTTCCCAGAGAATGCGCCTCCGCCGTGGCGAGCATATCCACCGTAAGTATCTACGATGATCTTGCGGCCAGTAAGACCTGCATCACCTTGTGGTCCGCCAATTACGAAACGGCCAGTTGGGTTGATGAAGTATTTTGTGTTTTCATCAATCAATTCTGCCGGTACGACAGGCTTGATAACATGTTCCTTAAGGTTGCGCTGGATTTGCTCAAGCGAAACTTCAGGATGGTGCTGTGTTGAGATAACGATTGTATCGATGCGGACTGGCTTGTCATTCTCGTCGTATTCAACTGTTACCTGAGTTTTTCCGTCTGGACGCAGGTAAGGAAGGATTTCTTCCTTGCGAACTTCCGTCAGACGTCGGGAAATTTTATGTGCCAAAGAAATTGGAAGTGGCATAAGCTCTTTCGTTTCGTTGCACGCAAAACCGAACATTAAACCTTGGTCTCCAGCACCAATTGCTTCGATTTCTGCGTCTGACATCTGACCTTCACGTGCTTCAAGCGCCTGGTCAACCCCCATCGCTATATCAGCTGACTGCTCGTCGATGGCAGTTAACACTGCGCAAGTTTCCGCGTCGAATCCGTACTTTGCGCGAGTATAGCCGATTTCCTTGATGGTTTCACGGACGATTTTTGGAATATCTACGTATGTAGAAGTGGTGATTTCGCCTGCAACTAGGACCAAGCCTGTCGTAACGGATGTTTCGGCTGCAACACGCGCGTTCGCATCTTTAGCCAGGATCGCATCCAAAATCGCATCAGAAATCTGGTCGCAAATTTTATCTGGATGGCCTTCTGTTACTGATTCAGAAGTAAACAAACGGCGTTTGTGTGACATCTGAGTTCCTCCCTCATTTATAAAAATAGACCCGAGGCTGTCCCAATACAAACCTCGTTTGATACGGTACTCATTCCCTATGTAGTATGAAATAAACGCTGAGTTTTTATTAGGAAAATTCATGGTGAACTTCTTTTTTAAAATTTAACCCAGCAGTAGTCCCATGCATTGGCCAGGAAAAAACAATATAAAAAACCTCTCCAAATATGAGGAAAGGTTTTTGCTAAATTCCGCGCCTTTCGCTCTTATCGTTCAAGGGCAAATCCCTTGCATCAGGTTAGCACCTTTGCCCGAAAAAGGGACAGCAAATTCAAAAGCTGTCATTCTCGTTTGCAGGTTGCTGGGTTTCATTGGGCCTGTCCCTCCACCAGCTCGGGATAAGAGAGTATCCGTTCAAGTCCAAATCATAACGAAGATATAATGGCCTGTCAATGGTTTTTTTTCAAAATACATTCTCAATTTCCTAACGTATGGACAAATGGAATTTTTCCGTATATTAGTATAGATTAATTCGTTAAATGTGCTATACTAATATCAAGAAATTACATAATCTGAATCTTTTAAAAAGGAAGGTATTCTCCGATGAACGTTGTAGGGATATCAAATGAACTTTCAGGATTAATTAATGGAAGCAATATACGGGTACAGCTTTCTGTCCCCCAGCTAGTTGAAAAGGTGCTAAACCGAAAAGAAGGAATCTTGACGTCAACAGGTGCGATAAGAGCGACGACTGGTAAATATACTGGCCGTTCCCCTAAAGATAAATTTATTGTCGAAGAAGAATCCGTAAAAGATAAAATCGCCTGGGGGCCAGTCAACCAGCCGATCTCCAAGGAATCTTTTACGAAGCTATATAATAAGGTATTGAAGTACCTCCAAGATAAAGACGAAGTTTTCGTTTTCAACGGATTTGCTGGAGCAGATAAGAAGTACCGCCTACCCATTCAAGTCATCAATGAATATGCATGGCATAATCTTTTTGCCCATCAATTATTCATTCGGCCAACAGAAGCAGATCTTGCTGAGCATGAATCCGAGTTTACAATCCTTTCAGCCCCTACCTTCAAAGCCGACCCTGAGATAGATGGGACAAACTCTGAAACCTTCATCATCATTTCCTTCGAACAGCGCGTCGTCTTGATCGGCGGGACTGAGTACGCCGGTGAAATGAAGAAATCGATCTTCTCGATAATGAATTATTTGCTTCCGGAAAACGGGATTTTGTCGATGCACTGCTCGGCGAATGTTGGACGCGAAGGCGATGTCGCCTTGTTCTTTGGACTATCCGGTACAGGCAAAACAACTTTATCTGCTGACAATAACCGCCGGTTGATTGGGGATGATGAACACGGCTGGTCTGCTAATGGTGTGTTCAACATCGAAGGCGGCTGCTATGCCAAATGCATCAATTTGTCCAAGGAAAGAGAACCGCAAATCTTTGAGGCAATCCGATTTGGCTCGGTTCTCGAGAACGTCGTAGTCGATGATGATACACGTG
This sequence comes from Mesobacillus subterraneus, assembly GCF_000934845.1. GTDB lineage: Bacteria > Bacillota > Bacilli > Bacillales > Cytobacillaceae > Mesobacillus > Mesobacillus stamsii. The sequence goes on along the minus strand of NZ_JXIQ01000126.1, from coordinate 9,454 downwards.
TGGCCAATTATGATGACGGCAGCCTGACCGAAAACACTCGGGCAGCCTATCCAATTCAAGCGATTGAAAATATCGTGGATCCAAGCATCGCTGGCCATCCAAACGCCATTGTATTCCTGACAGCCGACGCTTTCGGGGTACTGCCTCCAATTGCCAGGTTAACAAAGGAACAAGCAATGTATCACTTCCTGAGCGGATACACGTCCAAGCTCGCTGGTACAGAACGCGGCATTACATCACCGCAGGCAACATTCTCCACATGCTTTGGTTCTCCCTTCCTGCCGCTTGCAGCAACAAAGTACGCCGAAATGCTTGGTGAAAAAATTGCCGAGCACAACGCAAAGGTATTCCTCGTGAATACGGGATGGACTGGCGGAGAATATGGCATTGGAAGCCGCATGAAGTTGGCGTACACTAGAGCAATGGTCCAGGCTGCACTAGAAGGCGAACTGACGAACGTCGAAACCGCAAAAGACGAAATCTTTGGCCTTGAGATCCCACTGCACGTACCAGGTGTACCTGACGATGTCCTCCAGCCAGTTAAAGTGTGGACTGACAAGGAAGCCTACTATACAAAAGCAAACGAGCTCGCAGCCCAGTTCCGCGACAACTTTAAAAAGTTCTCAAACATACCATCTGAAATCGAAGAAAAAGGCGGACCAACCGTTAAATAAGAATTTAAGCGAGGCCATCTCTGGCGAAGAGATGGCCTTTAGTTTTTGTGGCTCGTTATTCATCAATGAAAAGCCCCTATTGGTGACCAAAAATCCGGTTTCCTCGCAAAAAATAACAACAGGGCACAAAATGTGCCCTGCTCAGTTCGTTGACTTCAAAGAAACTAATTGATACGTTAAGATTGTCTCATTTTCTGTCCACTCGAGTTTTGAGATGACGCCTGTTCCGGCCAGATCCCCTTCGATCGTCTTTCTTACTTCCAGTGGAATGTCGATTGGATAAAGCCTATAGCCTTTCTTTTTCAAAGAGAAGAAATTGTCTTTGAGCCTTTTTTCGCGGCCTTTTGTTACGATCATTGTATTTAATTCTAATGGCATTCCCATTATTTTTCCGCTCCTCTTCACAAATAACTTCCCCTATATTTTATCATTATTGAGGCTGTGATTTCATCCAATTCGTTAAATCACTGACGACTTTCCGATTCACTACTGGAGGAAAATAGTGTGTATATTCATCAAAATACCAGCTTTCTACAGGTTTCTTTAAGTCTTTTAACCGTTTCTCGATCCGATAAGAATGTTCTACTGACACATTTCGGTCATTGCGACCATGGATCAGCAGCACGGGTGCTTTTAGGTTCTCGAGTTCATATAATGGCGTTCTGAATTTATAGCGGTTCGGTACTTTTTTCGGTGATCCGCCGATTACTCTTTTCATCATTCTGCGCAGATCTTTTCTTTCTACATAGGTTAAAAATAAATCGGTCACGCCTCCCCATGTAACAACGGAAGCTGTCTCCGGAAATTGAATGCCGGTCAGCAAGGCCATCAATCCGCCTCTAGAAAATCCAAAAACGTGAACTCTTTCCACTCCTGGAAGAGACTGGAGCAGCCTAAAGCCGGCAAACGCATCGTCACGGTCCTTCCCGCCAAAGTCTTCATTCCCTTCCCCACCTTGGTTTCCTCGATAAAAAGGAGCAAAAACCGTAAAGCCTTCGGAAGCAAATTGGGCGATACGAGCTGGCCTCACCTTTCCCACATTTTTGATGCCGCCACGAAGATAAAGAAAGCCTTCTGTCCCGCTTCCGTCAGTTGGTCTTGCCAACAGCCCCTTAACGCGCAACCCGCCTGCAAAATATCTCACCATGTCAAGTTTGACTTTTGGATTTGGAGAAGGATAGGGATCTGCTGAAATGATTAGACCGTCATTGGCCACCGTTATCACTCCTCTAATAGGAATTTTTTCTATTTTGCTACTAGGCATTCACACATTTTTTTCTCGCCTCATACATTATCGTAAGCCCAATTTAAGACAGATTTTTTAGGAGGCATCAATATGAAAAAATGGTTCAAAGCCGGTCTTGCTATTATTTTGGTTGCTTTTCTCATTATTCCTCTTTCAGCCTGCAGCCAAAACAATAAAGTACAGACCGTGAAAGTAGCAGAGGTAACCCGTTCGATCTTCTATGCCCCTCAATATGTTGCCCTTGCCAAAGGATTTTTTGAGGAAGAAGGGCTAAATATCGAACTCACTACAGCCTGGGGCGGCGACAAGACAATGACAGCCGTGCTGTCGAATGCGGCGGATATCGCCCTCGTTGGCTCGGAAACTTCTATTTACGTGTATGCCCAAGATTCCAACGACCCAGTCATCAATTTCGCCCAGCTGACCCAGACGGATGGCACCTTCCTTGTTTCCAGACAGAAAATCGACCATTTTTCATGGGACCAGTTGAAAGGGTCTACCTACCTCGGACAGCGTACAGGCGGAATGCCACAAATGGTCGGTGAATTCGTGCTCAAGAAACACAATATTGATCCAAAGCAAGATTTAAAGATGATCCAAAATATTGATTACGCCAATATTCCAAATGCCTTTGCTTCTGGAACAGGTGACTTTGTACAGCTATTCGAGCCTCAGGCAAGCTTGTTTGAAAAAGAAGGAAAGGGCCATATCGTCGCTTCATTTGGAACGGAATCCGGTCATGTACCTTATACCACATTCATGGCAAAACAAAGCTTCATGAAGGAGAATGCGGAGACGATAGAAAAGTTTACCCGTGCCGTTTACAAAGCACAACAATGGGTCGATTCTCACAGTGCGAAAGAGACAGCTGAAGCCATCCAGGAATATTTTAAAGATACAGATTTATCACTGATCGAGACCGTAGTGGACCGTTATAAAAGCCAGGGCACGTACGCAACAGACCCAATTCTCGATGAAGAGGAGTGGAACAATCTCCAGGCCATCATGGAGGAAGCCGGGGAGCTTCCTAAGCAAATCAGCCATGACACTTTGGTCGATACAGACGTGGCTGGAAAAGTCATGAAATAACAGGAGGTTGCCGCATAATGGACTTTTTGACGTTAACAGGAATCCATCACACTTATTTTACGAAAACATCTGCCGTCACTGCGCTAAATGATATTTCACTCGATGTCCGGGAAGGGGAATTCGTTTCCTTCCTGGGACCGAGCGGCTGCGGCAAAACAACATTGCTTTCCATTATCGCTGGGCTGATCGATCCTTCAGACGGCCAGGTAAAACTTGAAGGAAAAACAGTCAAACAGGCTTCGAATCAGACTGGATATATGCTGCAGCAGGATTATCTATTCCCATGGAAAACGATTGAGGAAAATATTTTACTAGGACTGAAGATCAGTGGAACTTTAAATGCGCAAAAAAAAGAAGAAGTTTTGGCACTCCTCGAGCAGATGGGACTGGAGAATGTAGGAAAACTTTATCCTAAACAGCTATCTGGAGGAATGCGCCAGCGGGTGGCACTGGTGCGGACACTGGCAACAGAACCTAAACTGCTCATGCTCGATGAGCCATTTTCCGCCCTCGATTATCTCACAAAATTGAAGCTCGAGAATCTCGTTTCCAACACACTCAAGACATTTGAAAAAACAGCAATTTTGGTTACACACGATATCGGAGAAGCTATCGCGATGAGCGATCGCATCTTTCTGCTCTCACCAAGGCCAGGACGATTGCACCAAGTCTTCTTGATCCCGGAAGAACTTAGAAACATCAGTCCTTTTGAGGTGAGGAACCATCCCTTATATAATGAGCTGTTCCAATCAATATGGAAGGAGTTGGAATATCTTGAACCAGAAGAATACTGAACTCCTTCACCAGCAGTACCTGAAAAGGCTAAGGAGCGAGCGAAAAAAAGTCCGCGTCTATCAATTGTTGATTTTCTTCACCTTTTTCGCAGGCTGGGAACTATCAAGCCGACAAAGATGGATTGATCCTCTTCTCTTCAGTTCCCCCTCCAAAGTTTGGAACCTGCTGATAGAGAAGACGCTCGACGGTTCGCTTGCAGTCAACCTCGGGGTCACACTGGCAGAAACCGTACTTGGATTCATCCTAGGAACTCTAGCCGGAACCATGCTAGCCGCTGTTCTTTGGTGGTCACCGCTACTTTCCCGAATATTAGACCCGTACCTAGTCATTTTAAATTCTATGCCAAAGGTCGCGCTCGGCCCGATACTGATTGTAGCCCTTGGTACGAATATGACCTCGATCATTGCAATGGGAGCGATCATCTCTGTGATCATCACGACCATCGTGGTCTACACTTCTTTTAAAGAAGTCGACCAAAACTATTTAAAAGTGCTGCAGACATTCGGTGCGACAAGGACGCAATGTTTTAAGGAAGCCATCCTGCCCGCCTCATTCCCGACCATCATTTCAAGTTTGAAAGTCAATGTCGGCCTGAGCTGGGTAGGTGTCATCGTCGGGGAATTCCTCGTTTCGTCACGAGGTCTCGGCTATATGATCATCTATGGATTCCAAGTATTCAACTTTACGCTCGTGTTCCTGTCGCTCTTTGTGATTGCTGTTTTTGCCACCATGATGTACCAGCTGGTAGAGCTACTTGAAAAGAAGCTAATCAAAAGTAACCAGTAAAGAAGCCGGAATAAGAGTCGGCTTCTTCGCTTTTTTTGATAAATGAATTAGAACAGTAACTTCTCCGTTAAAAATTCAAGGGAGTATCTTATCACGTCATCCTTCATGATAAAACTGTATTCAGCCTTCCTTCTATCTTCCAGCAAATCCCCTTTTTTGAAAACCGGTCCCTTAGTTTCGAAGTAATGATCCTGCGGGATGATTTTCTCTGCTTCACCGTAAAAGATTCTTTTTACAAATATACCTTCTCCACTGCTGACCCGGTACTCTCCAATGCTTTTGATTCGTTTCAATAACGCACCGGTTTCCTCCATGACTTCTCGACGGGCTGCCTGTTCAAGTGTCTCCCCTATTTCTGCTTTGCCTCCGGGAAATTCCAGGCCCCTTTTCTTATGATCAGTGAGTAGCCACTCCCCGTTATAGGTACAAATGATCAGCACATGGCTTGCCTCCTGTTCAAAGGCATTTTCTTTAAATGCTAAAACAACCTCTCCCCCATTTTCAGCACTGAATGTATGCATAACCCTCTCTCCTTTCCCTCATTATAACGAAAGCGGAATAAGGAAGAAACTGCAGTTCATTGAATTATTTTTCGGGGAGGATTCCCATGCTCTCAATATGGTGCCGCGCTTCTTCATCGCCTAGTTTATAGATTATTTCATACGTCTTTAGCAGTTGGCTGTCAAGGGCATCGTTTTCCCGATCATAATGATACTGGACATATGGTACATGCGCCCTCATAAAGTTTTGCCAGCCCGTTGAATGACCCTGATCGAAAATTTCCCTTAATCCACTGATTTCCTCATCAGATGCTTCAATTTTAAAATTCCATGGAGATGCTGTTGATACACTTTGAATTTCGCCATCACTAATGTTGATATAGTATGTTTTTTTGCTTACTGTCATATGTCTCACCTCATAAATATCGTTCCCTGCGTCTATATTCCTTTATGCTGAATATCATTAAAATAAATAATTTTAGGCACTGTAAAAGGAAGGATTATGTTAAAATTAGACACAAATAAACAGCTGGTGCATGAAAAACCGAAAGCATATTTTTTCTTGTTAAGGGTATTAAATAAGTATAGGATTGAGAATAGAGTATCGGCAGAAGGAGAGGTGAAATGTCTTGAAACTAATTGATGAGTTATATGAATTATATCGCAATAAATTGACCGGCGACGAAGAGGATATCGATATGCTCGCTTTTGCCTTCCTTGAAGAAATGAGCCGCGAGGACTTGCTGAAGATCATCCATGACCTTGATAAGCAGGAACTATTTGATTTGATGGGTCTTTATTTGATTGAAAGTCTGAAGGGGAAATTTGCCCAGGATGACTTTGGTGCTCGCACTGTCACATATCCTTCTCGTAACATCCATTAACAAAATAGTCCATACATATGAACCGGCTGATGACGCCGGTTTTTTTACTTAACAAAAAAACCGGCCGCTTCAGCCAGTTTTTTCGTAACATGTATTCCAGTTTGCTTATCCGAGGTAAGCCTTAAACATCCACATATGTTTACGAAGGCTCATTTTTAATGTGGTCATCATATCTGCAGTAGCGGTATCTTCTGCTTTCTCTGCGAGTTCGATCGCTTCCTGGAGCTCTTCGACGACCATTGCAAAGTCATCATACAATTGTTTCACCATTTCTTCCTCTTTTTCAGAACCTGTCGCTTCCTTAACGGAAGACAGCTCTAAATACTCTTTAAGTGTAGCAACTGGCTTTCCGTCTAACGCCAGAATTCTTTCTGCAAATTCATCGATGATTGTCGCTGCCTCATTGTAAAGTTCTTCAAATTTGACATGAAGCGTGAAGAAGTGCCGGCCTTTTACATACCAGTGATAGTTGTGAATCTTAGTATAAAGGACCGTCCAGTTTGCCACTTGTTTGTTTACTGCTTGAATTAATTCAGATTGAGCCATGTTCATTTCATCCTCCTCTTAATCACTAGTACTATTCCCTTCTCTTGGTGGGAAAAAACATGCTTTCGCAACTTTTTTACATGCTGAGTGAAAACATGCTACAATAATTTTAACGAAGGAGGATGTATTATGTATACTATTTTGATTATCTCCGTCTTGATCGTTATCCTTGTCCTTGTTTTAAGCGTGTTCACGACTTCCAAAGCCTATCAGTTCAAACACACCGTCGACCCGATTGAAAGCAACAGCGAAGAAGGGAAACCGGAAAACGAAACGAAGAACCTGGAGACAAATAAAAAGGAGCTGTAAATCAGCCTCCTTTTTGTGATTCTGTGTACAAGAAGGGATTATTATGTTAAAAAATATATTTATTGGCATCATTCGATTTTATCAAAAGGTCATTTCGCCATTAAAACCGCCAACCTGCCGTTTTTATCCAACATGCTCCCATTACGGTCTTGAGGCGATCCAAAAATTCGGACCTTTTAAAGGCGGATGGCTGACCGTTGTTCGAATCCTAAAATGCCAGCCATTCCATCCCGGAGGCTTTGACCCTGTACCGGAAGAGTGGCCACCTAAGAAAAAAACAAAAGCTCATGATCACTGAGTTGGGTACACGTTTTATCATGCTAGCTAATTTCATATCCATCGACTATACGATCCAGCCTGCCCGTTGCCGGATCAATTACGAGACCATGTACAGGAACATCCTTTGGCATCAAAGGATGGTTTTTTACGATTTCAACACTGTGGGCGACACTCTCCTTGACATCTTCAAAACCGTGAAGCCACTCTTTCACATCGATTCCGGAGTAATTCAAAGTGTTTAGCATATCATCGCTTACACCGCGCCGTTTCATTTCTTCTAACATCCCATCAGGCTTCATCCCGTTCATGCCGCAGTCATAATGCCCAATGATGGCCACTTCCTCGGCCTGCAGCTGATAAACTGCTACCAGAATGCTCCTCATGATACTTCCAAACGGATGCATAATGAGCGCACCGGCATTTTTGACAATCTTCACATCACCGTTGCGAAAATTCAATGCTCTTGGCAAAAGTTCAACAAGCCTAGTATCCATACATGTTAAAATCACCATTTTTTTTTTAGGAAATTTGGTCGTCGTGTATTCTTCATACTTTTTATCAGCCACAAATTGTTTATTATACTGAAGAATTTCCTCAAGTATTCTCACATGCTCCACTCCTTTTGCTTGTTCTCATAATAGAATACCGCAAATCTTAACCAAACCAAAATGTTTTACTTGCATTTGTGCCGATCCTTTTGTATGATACAAGAAGTAAATCGTAATCATTACGAATTAATATTTTTTTACTCTGATTAGAAAACTATAACAAAAGGAAAGAACATCTCTTGTAAATCGTAATGACTACGCTTTGAAACCAAGGAGGTCTTTAGTTTGAAAAAATTATCTTTCATCCTAGTATTATTTATTATTGTTTCTAGCTTCCTTAGCGGCTGCGGGCAAAAAGAAGCATCTAATGCAAAAAAGGATGACAACCAATTAAAAGTATATACCACTGTCTACCCGCTTCAGTATTTCACTCAGCAAATTGGCGCCGAGTTTGTTGATGTAAAAACTATCTATCCGCCTGGAGCAGATGAACATACTTTTGAACCATCTCAAAAGGATATGATATCGCTTGCCGATGCAGACTTATTTTTCTATATTGGTCTAGGGCTAGAGGGATTTGTCGATAAAGCCGAACAAACCTTGAAAAATGAGGATGTAAAAATGCTCCCAGTCGGAGATTCGCTCCATTTGGACGGGGGAAACAATGATCAGGCCGAAGAAACACATTCAAGTGACGACGGCCACGGACACGGGGATATTAACCCACACGTCTGGCTAGATCCCATCTATGCAAACGAAATTGCTCTGACAATCAAAAACCAATTAGTGGAACAAATGCCTGAGCATAAAGATGTATTGGAAAAAAATTATGCCGAGCTTTCTGCCCAATTAACGGATCTGGACAAGGAGTTTACAGAGGTGATTCGTTCTGCTGACCGCAAGGAAATCATCGTTTCTCATGCCGCTTACAGCTATTGGGAAACACGATATGGCCTGAAACAAATCAACATTTCCGGCCTGTCAACTACAAATGAGCCGACGCAACAAGAACTTCAAAACCTCATTTCGCATGCTAAGGACGCAAAAATAAAGTATGTTCTGACCGAACAAAATTTTAACTCAAAGCTAGCAAAAATGGTTCAGGATGAAATTGGCGGTAAAACACTTACCCTCCACAATCTTTCCGTTTTGACAGATGAAGACATCAAAAACAACGAAACATATTTCACGTTGATGAAAAAAAATATTTCCACTCTGGAAAAAGCACTCAACGAATAAATGTGTATTAACACACTCTTTTTCCTAAAATTAGCGGGAATGAGTTACCGGGTTTCACAGCATGCTAATGATGTATCAATCACAAAGGAGTGGTACACCAATGGCAAAAGACGTCTTATGCGAAGTTAACAACTGTCAGTACTGGGAACATGGAAACCTGTGCAATGCAGATAAAATTTATGTAGTCAGCCATTCAGGCGAGACAGCCGACAACAGCCGGGAAACTGACTGTAAAACTTTTGAAGCATTAAGTTAATCACCAGGACCGGATCAAACCCGGTCCTGCTAATTTAGCTAATACTGGCGGTATAACGGATCGGAATTAAGAAAAACCGGGCAAAAACCGCCCGGTCTTTTTTTGGTTTTGCTGATTAACGGGCTGTTGATTGGAACGGATGACACTATTCTTTAAACAAAAGAAAAAAACTGCAACTAGAGTGTCTAAACTGCATCCAAATGTCGAAAGAAACCCTTATGCGGGCATTCCCACCTCTATAAGGGCATCTTTCATGCCGAATGATACCCTTATGCGGGCATTCCCACCTCTATAAGGGCATCT
>NZ_JXIQ01000016.1 GCF_000934845.1 Mesobacillus subterraneus | reverse complement strand
TAGGCGCTGGAGCTGGATTAAGAAAACCACAAGTAGTTATCCTCAACTAAATAATTTTATAATTTCCTAAACGTAGACTCAAAACCCCCACTCTAAATTGAACGGGGGTTTGTTTGCTCTAAAAGTATATGACCAACTAGCAGCTACAATAAAGAAAACAGCACGGCAGCTAGGTCAAATTGTCTCGCTGTAGTATCTTCCCTTACCTGTAATTTCAGCATAAGTCTTATTGACAACGAATGGATGTACCTTTTTCTTACTTATCGGTTCCTTGCCTTTGATACGTATATCGAAAGCTCCTGGCTTAATATCCAACACGGGCTGTTGCTCCTTCTGAAAAAGGGCAGCTGTTTGCTCTTGTTGGTCTTGTCCTTTCAGCAATGGAGCTTCTTTTTGAATCCGATTCATGCCCTGAATCATATACGGGTCATAATCCAAACCTATTTCTCGTTCAGCATATTGGCTATATTGATAATTTATGACCGGAAGAATGTATCCCATTGTTTGATATCCCCCCAATTTACGAATACTCACTATATACTACTCTTTCTTTTCCCTGTTTATGACCGTAGTAAACTTTTTCAAATAACAGTACCTTGACAATATCCAAAGACAAACACTGGCAATGCCAAATGTCCTTTTAGGGATTGTAGTTCGAAATAGTTTTGTTCAAGAGGTTGAAATGATAAGATTGGTATAAATTATTTAAGGGGTGATGGAATGAAGTACAGACGATTAGGTAATACAAACCTTAATATATCCGTAATAGGAATCGGAACCTGGCAATACGGCGGTGAATGGGGAAAGGATTTTAAACAAAATGAGGTTGATGCCATTCTAGATAAAGCAAACGAAAAAGGCATCAACTTCCTTGATACAGCCGAATGCTATGGGGACCATTTGTCTGAAAGCCTAATTGGAGATTACCTGAGCCGGAATAAACGCGAAGACTGGATTGTGGCAACAAAATTCGGGCATCATTTCCATGGTAATTTTGAAAGAACACGTCACTGGAGTGCAAATGAAGTATTGAAACAGCTCGATGCCTCACTAAAAGCGCTACGTACAGAGTACATAGATTTATATCAGGCCCACTCATGTACGGATGAAGAATTCAACAACGACGAATTATGGACAATGCTCGATAAGCAAATGGAAAAAGGGAAAATCCGCAGCCTCGGGATCTCTCTGCGATCGAATGAAGAAAGTTATCAAACAGATCACGCTTCTGACGTTAACGCTGGTGCCATCCAGGTCGTCTACAACCGGCTTGACCGGAAGCCAGAAGAAAAAATCCTCCCTACCAGCCGATACCAAAACCTAGGGGTACTTGCCCGAGTTCCGCTGGCAAGTGGTTACTTAAGCGGTAAGTATAAACCAGGTGTGACTTTCAGCGCGGATGATGTTCGCTCAAAACATGACACGGAAGAAACTTCCCTGCTACTCAAACAGGTAGAAGAGATTCAACAAAACGAAGTGCCTGATGGTGTTCCAATGGCCACTTGGGCACTATCCTGGGTCTTGAAACATCCTGCAGTAACTGCCGTCATCCCAGGCTGCAAGACACCTGAACAAGTGGAACTGAACGCAAAAGCAGCACAGCTGACCGATGATAACCATCCTCAGAGTATAAAATAGTTCATTTTTGCCCCGGTAATATACCGGGGCATTTAATTTTTCAATCTATAAACTAAAAACCTTTCATTCGGGTTATTTTCCAGCAGATTCACTTCCTTTACCAGTTCAAACGTTGTCTGATTCTCCAAAAAAAATATATAATCTTCAGATGGATAATATAGAATCACGTCAATCTCCCTTGGATGTTTTTCAAAAGAAATCATGATGTTCTTTATTACAGTCATGAAGATTTGAACCGTAAAAGGGTTAAAAAAATAGAACTTGTTTTCATTAGGTGAAATATCGTATTCCTCTGCCAGCAGGTAATTAAAAGTGATCCTATCTCCTCTGTTTCGATAGTTGTTTAAGTAACTTTGTTTATTTTTTAGAGCTTCCATGTAGAATGTTTCATTCATTTCAACTCCGACTACACTTGCCTTGAAATGGTGGTGTAGATAAAAATTCAATCTCCCTTTTCCACATCCAAAGTCGACAATATGATCATGACTGCTCATATTGTATTCATTGAAAAATGTCTCAAGCGCACTATATGGAGTGGGCTCATATCGATGGTAATGTATGGAAGTCATGAATCCTTTTTGTTCACCAGTTGTTTTGATATTCAGCAATTTATCAAATTGATTTTCAATGATGATGATCCTACTCCATTCTTTAACACTTCAAAGATGTTTGGGCCTTCTTTTTCAATTATTCCAGAATGTTTTCTGCTCTTGGCATAGCGGAATTCATTAGTCAGCCCGTCTATTTAGGTAAAGTGCTTTTTCATATATAAGATGATTTTACCTTATACAATTCAACATAACTAGTATTTGCGGAGAATCATAGGAAAGGACGCACCACGAAAATTTTCGGAATTTTTTGTTAACCAAGATAAACATAAATACCAAAATCAGGACCAACTTCGAGTCCTGATTTGTTGTTCCTGATTTTAGCTATTTCTTGTTGATCATTTTGGAAATCTGGCCGAAATCAAGCTGCTTTCCATCCTTTACAATCGATTCAACAATCTTGTCTTCCATTTCTTTGTTCACCGGCTTGTTGGCCAATTGTGAAACACGGCGAATTACCCCTCTTACCGTTTGCTCATCTTTAAAGTTTGCATTTTGTAATGAATTTGCCAGCTCAAACACATCTTTCATATTTACGCCCGTCTTTTTTTCTATATTCTTAAAGAAATGATTATCCATATAAAATCACGCCTCCTTCTTTCCCTACTCTATTGTATGAAGAGATACAAAAATGGTGAAAGGCAGTGATGAAAAGGCGCAAACTCTTTGAAGTCTGTCATCCAATTTATTGTATTAAAACATTCATTTTGAAAAAAAATACGTGAATTTCACTCCGTCGGACAGACTCCTTGTTCAAATCCGACAAACGTTGCCTACATAATAACGCCACTTTGGCTGGCGGGGTCTAACAGGCTTTGAGAGGAAAAGGCGCAAAGTTGTCAAGAAGGCATATTATAAACAGCGCGTGGCGCCTAAAACAGCAAAAGCTGTTCCGACACGGAACAGCCTTTGCCATTGTTTTCAATTAGTTGTAGAAGCTGGCTCCTACAATAATCAACAAAATGAATAACACGACGATCAATACAAATGTGGAGCCGTAATAGCCGCCACCGCCGTAGCCGCCGCCACAACCGCCGCCACAAAAGCCACCATAACCGTAGCCCATTCTTATCACCTCACTTTTGATTGCTCATTAACAATATATGAGAGGTGCTTCCGAATTGTATGGGCGAGTTCCTATCATTTTTTGAGGAATGTAGAGTTTTACCTATTTAGTTTAGCCTTTAGGTTTAAAAATCAGTGCACCGATAAAACCGAAAATGACAGCAGCCGACATACCGGAGCTTGTAATTTCGAACATTCCCGTTAGGACGCCTACGAGTCCATGCTGCTCGGCTTCCTGTAATGCACCGTGAACCAGGGAATTTCCGAAGCTGGTGATTGGAATGGTTGCGCCGGCTCCTGCAAAGTCAATTAAAGGCTCGTACAGTCCAAAGCCATCAAGGATTGCTCCAATCACCACTAGCAAGCTCATCGTATGGGCCGGAGTTAGTTTTACAACATCAAACATCAACTGACCAAATACACTAATCAAACCTCCAATGACAAAAGCCCAGAAAAACATTGGCAACATGATGATTCCTCCTTTCTAATTCCTTTCAATCGCAACTGCATGTGCGATGCAAGGGATGGTTTCTTTCTGTTGGAATGAAAGCGGCGAAAGCAATGCTCCGGTTGCAACTACCAGTATCTTTCTATAAACACCCTTTTTCATATGATTCAATAGGTGGCCATATACAACCGACGCCGAGCATCCTGCACCACTGCCTCCTGATTGGACAGGCTGATCTTCGTTATAGATTAACAGTCCGCAATCCTGAAATTGTTCTCTTGTAATTTCTAGTCCAGCCTGCTGAAGAAGTTCATATGTAGTAGCCTGGCCGATCCTTCCAAGATCTCCCGTAACGATTAAGTCATAATAAGACGGGTGCCGATGTAAATCCTGTAAATGAGAAATGATCGTATCAGCGGCAGCAGGGGCCATAGCTCCTCCCATATTAAACGGATCAGAAATCCCTAAATCAACTACCTTCCCAATCGTAGCCGATGTTGTGACAATTTTCCCTTGTTTATCCTGGTTATCTGTCAAAACTACCGCCCCAGCACCTGTAACGGTCCATTGTGCAGTCGGGGGCTTTTGACCGCCATATTCTGTCGGGTATCGGAACTGTTTTTCCGTTGCAGCGTTATGGCTGGATGCTCCCGTTACCACCTTTTTTGCACCCTGATAATTAATGATAAAGGATGCAAGTGCGAGACCCTCCATTGAGGTGGAGCATGCGCCAAATAGTCCAAAATAAGGGATTGCCATTGTCCTTGCAGCAAAGCTGGTAGGGGTGATTTGATTAATCAGATCCCCAGCGAGCATGAATTGGATTTCTTCCTTTTGGAATTCTCCTTTTTGTAAGGCTGAATGGATTGCCTCTTCCAGCAAGACTCGGTGCGCTTTTTCATAGGAATCCTGCCCCATCCAAAGATCATCATGAAGGACATCAAAATCTGCTGCAAGTTTTCCTTCTGCCTCAAAGGGTCCTCCAGATGTACCCCAGGATTCAATGACCGGACTATTGCTGAATTGCCACGTCTGCTTTCCAGTCAACATTTACAGCACCCCCATCATTGTCCATAAAGTTTTGATCAGCGCAACGATAAAGGCTGCAAAGACTCCGAATAATATGACGCTCCCGGCAAGCTTAAACATATTTCCCCCAACACCAAGGACAAAGCCCTCCGTCCGATGTTCAATCGCTGCTGCAATGACTGAGTTTCCGAACCCTGTTACTGGAACTGCACTGCCAGCTCCGCCAAATTGGCCGATATGGTCATACACTCCGAACCCAGTCAAAAGCATCGAAATGAAAATCATCGTTGCAACAGTCGGATTCCCTGCTGTTTGTTCGGTAAAATCAAAGAAGTAAATATAAAAATAAGTGATCGCTTGTCCAACTGCGCAGATCAGTCCGCCAACCCAAAAAGCGTTCAGGCAATTCTTCCATACCGGCCGTTTGATCTCATGTTTTTGTTCAAGCTGTTGATACTGCTGTTGTACTGGCGTTAAATTTTTCTTCTTCCCCATTTCGTTCACTCCTTCTTATGTCATTTCTTTTTTTAAAGAGATTACACGTTGCAATTGCTGTTCTGCCTTTTTTTCTGAAAAGGATGGATCCTTCATTCTCTCCAGCAATTCGATCGTCTCTATAAAAATTTTATAATCACTCGACACAACGAAATCTTCATTTGGGTAATGGTCTTCTAGGAGCTTGTTGATATCCTTTTCAATTTTCTTCATGCCAAATCTCTTTAAATGCTTCACCTTATAGGCAACCAACGTTTCTTCCTTTCCTTTAATCACCGCAACATCGTAAATAGCGTCAAAGGACTGTATATCTTTTTCTACTTTTTCTGCCAACTCTTTATTCTTTTGTTCATAAAGAGCAACGGCACCGGGTTCTGGATTGACCGATTGGATCATCGATTTCCTGCTGTCTGGGGAAGTCTTGCCGAATGAGCAACCTGCTGCTGTCAAAGTAACAATTAACACAATAAAAAGGTACTGCCATCTTCTCTGATTCATCTCGTTACCCTTCCCATTCTAAAATTTTGACACTATGTTGATTCTATTTTTCACTTGTTCACAGTAAATTATTTATTTTTCTATCTTCACCAAGGAGTCCATTTATTCCCATCGCTAACTTTGCTTGCCTATTTAGGAACATTTTGATCAAAAAAAGATCCGCAAATTGGTAGCGGACCTTTAGCTAATTTGAATTTTTATTCACGATAGCAGCAATTTCCTGTTTAATCAGGCTCTTCATCGCTGCACTATGTTTATTTTTCACCTTCTCAATCTCTAGTTTAATGGTAATTGCATGCTTTTTTGTTCCCATTTCCCCATGAACCCTGTAATATAACAAGGCAAGCGGGATATACAAGAAGTCATAAACTTGTATCAGCCTGAGCCAGAAATCATAGTCATGTGTATATGGCAAGGACTCGTCAAAATAACCAATTTCGTCAAAAACTCTGCTATCCAGCATGACAGTACAGCCATTAATCGGGCAGTTGACGCGTAACATTTTATAAAAGAGGAGCTTGTTTGTGAATGGATACGCCATCGCTTCGCTGATGACCTGGCTATTTTCATTTATGAAATAGAAGGACATGAAGGAAGCCATGCTCCCTGTTTGTTCCATAAATTCTACCTGCCGCAAGACTTTATCCGGAAGAAAAACATCATCTGAACTTAGCCAGCAAAAATATTCTCCGTCAGCAGCTCTAATTCCTTGATTGAGCGCACTCGCGGTTCCGCCATTTTCTTTTTTACAATACTTAATCCGGCCAGTGTCAATGTATTTTTCCAGCTTTTCCACATGCTGAGTCGATCCATCATCGACAACGATGACCTCGATATGGGGATATGTCTGGTTCAGTGCACTCTCAACTGCCTCTTCCACATACGCACAATTATAAAATGGAATAATAATGGATACTTTTTTATTCATCCATATTCTCCCCTTTTCTTCGGCGGTGATATTCTAAAATATCCCGTAAGGATGTTTGCAAACTGATCGACGGTTCCCATCCCAAATTGTTAAGATCTTGTAATGTTGAATATCCACTTACATGTGTCATTGTTCGTTTTTGCGGCTTTTGCTCGTTTACTTCAAATTCTATGACAGATAACTGCCTGAGTTCTTCAATCACTTCCCTCAAGGGTCTCTTAACACCTGTTCCCAGCTCATACACATGGCCTTTTTGTCCGAGCTCTGCCAGAATGGCGAATGCCTTTACCGCATCCCTCACATCCAGAAAATCCCTGGAGGCATCCAAGGAATCGAGGGAGATGGTCCCGCTTTGTTTTCCACTCTCCATCTGGACAATTTTCTGTGCAAGGATCGAACAAATTCCATTTGCAGGTCCTGGTCCAATCAAGTTGGTCGGCTTGACAAACAGAATATTCATTTCATATAAATGCTCCCAGGCCTTACTTACCTGAAATTGAATTGTTTTCGATAAGGAATATGGGTTGGCTGGTATTTCTTCCGGCTGCTCCTGGAGCATGGAGCCAACGACAATCATTTTGGCTTCCGGACAACTGTTTCTGACAGCCTCCAATAAGTGGACTGTCCCCATGACATTCGTGGAAATACATTCATCTGGAACCACCCATGATTCCCCGACATTATTTAAGCCTGCTAAATGGAGAATAAGTTCGGGCTTGATTTCTTTTATTACTTCCTCTATTCTTTGCTGGCAGCCTAGATCCCCGTATATCAGCTTTACGTCTGAACGCTTGGAAGGAAGGCTCCTTACCATCCCTGTCACATCGTAGCCACAATCCGCAAAGAATTGGCAAGCATGCCTGCCTGTGAACCCGTTTGCACCAGTAATGAGTACTTTTTTGTTTCTATCCATCCTGCTTCATCCAATTAGCAAGAGCAGATATCATTTCCGGATAATCTGGCACTTGGTAATCGAAATCCTTTCTTGTGTTCACCAATGTCCGATCGATCGAGAGACGTCCATCTTCGATAATTTTTACATCATTTTTTTGAAAGGATTGCTGTAAAAGCATCAACAAATCATGCTTTGAAATTGGTTGTGGAGCTGTTAAGTGAAGTAGTCCAGTAATATTCTTCTGTATAACGTGGTCGATCCCTTTTGCCAGCTCCAATGTCGTGACTCCATTCCACCATACATTTGTGAAGCCGTTTACCATGCCTGTTTGTTGCTGAAACCAGTGGAACAGCCCGATGCCTGATTCTTTGAGTTCCGGGCCAATGATCGAAGTACGAATGGTTAAGTGTGGAGCATGTGTTATTTCACCAAGCGCTTTTGTTTTTGCATAAATGGAAGTTCCATCGAGTAAATCGGTTTCCGCATACGATCCCTTTTCGCCTGAAAAAACACAGTCAGTACTGATATGGATCACCTTGCCTCCGTACAGACTAGCGGTCTCCGCCAGTACATGCGGAAGAAGGCTGTTCACCTTTATGGCTTCAACAAGGTTTGCGGCTGCTTGATCATTCAATAGACCAATACAGTTGATGATGACATCTGGCTGCTTATCAGATATCAGCCCCTTAACCTCATCAAAATTAGCTGCGTCGAGTGGAATCCCCTCCCCTGTCCTGCTGGTAAAAGAGACCTCGTAGCGATCGATTCTGCTCAAATAGTCAGTAACCATATGGCCAGCCATTCCTTTTCCGCCCAATATCAAAATTTTCATGGCAGAAATCTTCCTTTAACAAGCATTGTCCTGATTTCTTCTAAAGACATCAGCTTTTCACTTGAATTATAATTTGCCAGCTTTACTTTAGGATAATGTTGATAATGGGTTTTCAGGTTAGGAATTTCAATGGTTGGAAGGATGACATAGTAATTTTCATCATAGGCAATGGTATTTTGACTTTCATATTCCGAGAATAAAATTTCGTGCAGCTTCTCCCCTGGCCGGATTCCAAGTTGTGCCATCCCGACATTTTTCTTGCCTGATGCGGCGATCAGTACCTTCGCAAGGTCTGTTATTTTACATGTAGGCATCTTCATGACGAAAATTTCTCCGCCAATGCTCTCGGCGGATGCCTTGAAAAGAAGTTTGATGGCATCCTCGATCGTCAGGAAGAATCTAGTCATTTCCATGTCGGTAATACTTATCTGGTTGTTCTTGGAAATTTGGTCTTTGAATACATGGATGACACTTCCATTTGTCCCTAGTACATTTCCACCGCGAACACATACAAATCTCGTGGTAGTTTTCAACAGATTGGCGTGAATGATCAAACGTTCTCCCATTGCCTTTGTCAGCCCATAAAAATTAGATGGATTGGCCGCCTTGTCCGTTGAAATATAGATCACTTTATCGACTTTGTTTTTAATTGCTACATCAATGACATTTTGCGTTCCGAGCACATTCGTCTTCAGTGCCTCCAAAGGTTGATCTTCACATACTGGCACATGCTTAAGAGCGGCAAGATGATAAATATAGTCGGTTCCTTCTGTTGCTCTCATTAAGACGTCTTTCTCTTTGATATCGCCAATGATAAACGTCAGCCGCGGATCCGAAAATTGTCTCTTCATCGCCACTTGACTTGATTCATTTCTGGAAAAGATCCTGATTTCCCTTGGAGTCTTTTCCAGCAGTTGCCTTACAAGTTCATGTCCCCAGGATCCAGTACCTCCGGTTACAAGAATGGTTTTATTTTCAAACAATTCCTTTCCCTCCTAATATGAATTTAACTACCTTAGAAGAAACATGCAGGTCTTCATATCCAGCTGGAAATGGCCAATCAGCATTTTGGCTGACCATCACTTTTACCGCTTGCAGAATTTGCTCAGCCTTCACTCCGCTTACGATATTGCTGCCGCATTCTACCGTTTCTGGCCTTTCTGTTGAGTTCCTTACAGTAACTGCCGGTACGTGCAAGAGACAACTCTCCTCCTGAACCGTTCCGCTATCTGTAAGCACACAGAAGGCATTTTTCTGAAGTTTAATAAAGTCAAATAATCCAAATGGCTCATGAAATTCTATTAATTCACTTAAGCCGATTGTGAATGCTGACTGCATTTTAGAAGCAGTGCGGGGATGAAGGCTGCAAATAATCCTTTTTTTAAACGTTCCAGCCACCGTGTTCAAGCCTTCCATAATTCCTGTCAAAATTTTGTCATCATCGACGTTTTCCGCTCGGTGAATGGTTGTTAAAAAATAGTCTTTTTCTTTTAACTCAAGGGTTTCAAGAATTTTGCTATTTTCAATGGAGGGCTCATAAAACTTCAAAACTTCTAATATAGGATTGCCAGTAACAAAGATCCGATTAACGGGAATCCCCTCTTTGATGAGGTTCTCTCTGCTCTTTTCGGTGTATGGAAGATTGTAGCTTGACACCGCGTCGATAATCTTCCGGTTCTTTTCCTCGGGGACACGAAGGTCAAAGCATCGGTTGCCAGCTTCCATATGATAAACCGGGATATTCATCCGTTCAGCAAGAATGGCGCTTAAGGCACTGTTCGTATCACCCAGCAGCAAGACTTTGTCAGGCTTTTCTATCTCAATTATTTTTTCCAATTCTGAAAACATCGACCCAAGCTGACCTCCAAGTGAGGTCTTTTTTAGCGAAAGATGATAGTCAGGCTCCCTGACCTGCAGCTCTCGAAAAAAAATATCGCTTAGTGAGGCAGTGAAATTCTGACCGGTATGGACTATTAAATGTTTGTCAGCAAATTGGTCTAGTTTATCGATAATCAGGCTCAGCCTAATGATTTCTGGCCGCGTTCCCAGAATTGTTAAAATCTTCATCGCTTTCACCTCTCATGGCGTATAGTAAATAGCGCAATTCACTATAATTTATGCACGGTAAGAAATGATGCATGGAGTACATGCCCATTGACGAATAAATGTGCGCATTTCCTAACAAGAAAAACCGGGCAAAAACCGCCCGGTCTTTTTTCGTTTGGTGGATAATCGGGGCTGTTGATTGGAACGTATGACACTCGCTTTCCGCGGGGCGACAGGTGAGCCTCCTCTCGCTCCGCTCAAACCTTTCCGATCGCAACCAAACCTATCACCATCCAAAATTTCACCCCAACCCCCTCACAGACCGGTTTTTTGGGGCTTTCTTGACAACTTTTCGTTCAAAGCACCCAAACCTGTCAAAATAACGGGGTTTTCTTGACAACTTTTCGCTCTACCACCCCAAACCTAGTCTTGTCCAGCATTAGCACATAGCCCAAGGCTTAGGCAAGCCGTTTGCCGCTAACTCCTCGAGACGTTTTTCGCCTTCGTGTTTATCAACAAAAAAGATTCGTTTAAGAATATTGGGATCCACGCCCGATTTTCCCGCAAAAAAGGGTCAATATATAAATTCTGATCTTATAAAAAAGCCGGCTGCACTTTGACAGCTGGCTGGTTTATTGGAGGAAAATATTGTACATTTATGAATTTTGTACGAGATGGTCTTTCAGCTGGTCCCTCAACGCCCGCTTCAGGAATTTTCCGACGGAGGTTTTCGGAATTTCTTCCATAAATACTACGTCATCTGGCAGCCACCATTTAGCGAACTGCGGTGCGATGAACTCGAGCAGCTCCTGCTTTGTGACTTGCCCTTTGTATTGTTCTTTAAGGACGACGCAGGCGACCGGGCGTTCCTGCCATTGTTCATGCGGAACAGCGACAACACTTGCTTCGAATACGGCATCATGGGACATAAAGGCATTCTCAAGGTCAACGGAGGAAATCCACTCCCCACCGCTCTTTATTAAGTCATTTGTTCGGTCGACAAGCTTGATGACGCCTTCTTCATCTACAGTGGCGACATCGCCAGTATAAAGCCAGCCATCACGGAATGCATCTTTGGACCGTTCATCCTTGTAATATCCATCCGCAATCCACGGTCCCCGCAGCAGCAGTTCGCCCATTTCTTCTCCATCCCACTTCACTTCCCCATTTCCGCTAATGACCTTCATTTCCAAACCTGGAACGAGCAGTCCCTGCTTGGAACGGATATCGAGAATTTCTTCTTCTTCCAAGCCAATCTGGTAGCTTTTCAGACGAGAAACCGTGGCCAGCGGAGTCGTTTCCGTCATCCCATAAGCGTGCAGGAATGGAATTTTGTACTTCGTTTCAAACGCTTTGATCATCCCTCTTGGCGCAGCAGATCCTCCACAGACAATCGCTCTGAGCGATGATGTATCATAGCTTCCTTTTTCCAGTTCATTTAAGAGGCCAAGCCAGATCGTCGGTACTCCTGCGGTGAAAGTGACCTTCTCCTGATCGATCAATTCTGCCAGCAGTTTTGGAGTGAACAGCGGCCCTGGAAGCACCTGGGTAGAGCCGAACCATGTCGCAGCAAATGGCAGACCCCAGGCATTGGCGTGGAACATCGGAACAACCGGTAGGACGACATCTGTTTCCGATAACGCAGCAGTATCAGCCAGACCAAACGCGAAACTGTGGAGGACAATGCCCCTATGGGAGTAAACTACGCCTTTTGGATTCCCTGTTGTGGCTGATGTATAGCACATTCCGGCAGGGTCATTTTCATCTATATTTTTTACGAATTCGAACTTAGGGCTGGATTCTCGCAATAGTTTTTCATAGGAATAGACAGGTTCCAATGTTGTTTCCGGCAGCTCATCTTTGTCAGTCATGATAATATATGCTTCCACCGTTTTAAATTGATCCTTGTTCCGCTCAATCAGCGGTACCAAATCCTCATCGATAAGCAATACCTTATCTTCCGCATGATTGATGATATAAGAGACATGCTCAGGTGATAATCGAATATTGATCGTATGGAGCACAGCCCCCATACCAGGTGCGGCGAAATAGGCTTCTAGATGACGATGATGATTCCAGGCAAAAGTTCCGACCCGGTCGCCTTTTTCAATACCAAGCTTTTCAAGCGCACTAGCAAGCCTCCGGGTCCGCTCGCCAATCTCCTTGTAGGTAAACCGGTGAATACCTGATAGTGTCCGCGACACTACCAGCTTTTTCGGGAAAAACTTTTCAGCTCTTTCTAATAGTGATCCTACTGTCAATGGAGTATTCATCATAATTAACCATTCCCCTTCCGCAAAGCAAATTAAGAATATTTATTTCCCTGCTTCCTTACTGCCCCAAATTCCGCTAGCCTCAGTGTTACAAACGGACTCGGGATATAATTCGTGGAGTCTATAATTTTAATATCCTTCAACATTTTTTTACAAACCTTTCCGTTAAGTCAGCATCCCTTTTGAAACCATATCTTCCATCTGTTTACGCAGCATGAATTTCTGGATTTTTCCGCTCGCATTCCGCGGCAACACATCGACGAAAATGTACTTGCGAGGCCGTTTGTAATTTGCCAGGCTGTCGCTGTTTTTGCACCATTCGTCCAGAGCTTCTTCTGACAGCTGCGGATCTTTTTTCACAACAAAGGCTGTTACAGATTCACCCCAGCGGTCATCAGGCTGCCCGACAATCGCGACGTCAAGCACCCCTTCATGGGCATGAAGTACGTCCTCGACCTCACGCGGATAAATATTTTCCCCGCCGCTGATGATCATGTCATCCACCCTGTCCTTCACCCACAGAAAACCATCTTCATCAAGGTAACCGATATCTCCAGAATGGTACCAACCCTTGTATAACGCTTTTTCTGTTGCTTCTTCTCGATGGAAATAGCCGGACATCATGCATGGACCTTGGACGATTATTTCCCCGCTTTCTCCAGGCGGAAGGACGTCTTCCGGTTCGGACGGACCCTCCTCATTCGGGCGGACAATCCTGATTTCGTGGTTTAGGCAAGCCTGACCAGCTGCACCTGCTTTAGTCAGTTGGTCATCCTCGGAAAGGAAGGTGATCGCCGGACCCATTTCCGTCATTCCATAAGCCTGAACAAGTTTGATGCCAAGTCGCTCATGGCAGGCATGGACAAGCGATGGCGCCATCGGAGCTGCTCCATATAATCCAAGCTTCAGACTTTCAATATGATAGTCTGATAGATTCTCCTGTAAAAGCATATTCCACATCGTTGGCGCAGCGAAGAACTTGGTTATTTTTTCGGAACCTATCAGTTCAAGCACTTTCTTCGGAGCAAATTGATGGAGGATGACATTGCTGCCACCGACATGGACTCTCGGCAGGAAAGCGCAATGCAGTTCAGCGCAGTGGAACATTGGCGCAGTCACTAGGCCATTATCACCTGCATCCAATTTCGTTGAACCGATAACAAGCATGCTTTGTTCGACCATATTTCGATGCTTGTGCATGACTCCCTTTGGCCTGCCGGTCGTACCGCTTGTATACATGATTGCGTACAGGTCATCCTCTTGAACATTCATTTCAACTGGCTTAGGCTCAGCCGCTTTCACTTTTTCGTGATAACTCTGTGCATATTCTGGGGCATTTTCATCGATAAACCAGAAAGAGATATGCGGAAACATGTTTTCAATCGATGCAATCACTTGCTCAACTGCTTTTTCAAAAATAACTACCTTCGGCTCAGCGTCTTTTAGAATAAACGCGACCTCTTCCCCCTGCAACCTGAAATTAATAGGATTGAAAACAGCACCAATCTTTGCGCAAGCAAAAAACGCGGTGCCCAGCTCCTCTGTGTTAAAGGTGAAGGTAGAAACCCTGTCTCCTTTTTTCACCCCTTCAGCGAGAAGCGCATTGGCAAGCCGATTTACCTCATCATTCCATTCGCTGTACGTATAACGGACATTTCTGCGGACATCATAGAGGGCTTCCTTGTTCGGAAACTTCATTACGGTCAGGTCAAAAATTTTGCCGATTGTTGTGCTCATTTACATTCCTCCTAATGAAATGTCATTTTATGCTTTTCAGAGAAGCTGTATATGGAACTCCGATTGGTGACCTCTTTTTCTCCATTTCGCTGATTTCGGTCACCAATAGAAAAATCTAATCTAACCGCTCGATAATGGTTGCGTTCGCCATGCCATGGCCTTCACACATCGTTTGCAATCCAAATCTGCCACCAGTCCGTTCAAGCTCGTGCAGCATCGAGATCATCAGGCGGGCGCCGCTTGCCCCAAGAGGGTGTCCAAGCGCAATTGCTCCGCCGTTTGGATTGAGCTTTTCAGGATCCGCACCAGTTTCCTTCAGCCATGCCATTGGCACAGGTGCAAAGGCTTCATTGACCTCGAATACATCGATGTCCTCCAGCTTCAATCCGGCTTTTTCGAGCACCTTTTCTGTTGCCGGAATCGGCCCTAACAGCATCAGTGTCGGGTCTGATCCTACGACTACCCTTGTATGGACCTTAAAGCGCGGTTTCAAGCCGAGCTCTTCTGCTTTTTCACGGTTCATCAACAGCAGTGCTCCTGCACCGTCACTGATCTGGCTTGAGTTCCCAGCATGGATGACGCCATCCTCTTTAAACACCGTTTTCAGCCCGGCCAATACCTCTGGTGTTGTTCCTTCCCGCGGGCCGGAGTCCTCCGACATCCAAGTGGTCTCCCCATTTTCAAGTGTTACCTCAAGGGGCATGATTTCTTTTTTAAAATAACCCTCGGCCTGCGCCTTCAAAGCACGGCGGTGACTTTCAGCAGAGAATTCATCAAGCTCCTGGCGAGTAAAACCGTATTTCTCTGCGATTCGTTCTGCAGATATTCCCTGATGAATCATCTCGTGTTGTTCTCTTAATTTAGAACTAAAAGGGTGGGCATCCTGGTAATTAGACCCCATTGGAACACGAGTCATATTTTCAACGCCGCCGGCAATGACGACATCCATGTCCCCTGCAAGAATTGCCTGTGCAGCAAAATGGACGGCCTGCTGACTAGACCCGCACTGGCGGTCTATTGTTGTTCCTGGTACTTCAATTGGGAAACCGGCAGTCAAGGCAGCTACCCTAGCAATATCCCCGGCCTGTTCTCCTGATTGTGTCACACACCCCAAAATGACATCTTCGACAAGACCGGCGTCGATGCCAGCCCGCTTGACAACCTCTTTCAAAACTAGTGCCGCTAGCTCATCCGACCTGATATCCTTTAACAACCCTTTTCTCCTGCCGACAGGTGTCCTGACAGCTTCAACGATTACCACTTCGCGCATGTTTCCTCTTCCTTTCCAAAAATCTTTTTATCTATAACCCCATATTTTTAGCAATGATGGTTTTCATGATTTCGTTTGTTCCAGCATAGATACTGGCAACCGGAATATCACGGAATCTTCTCGCAATCTCGTATTCTTCCATATATCCATAACCCCCATGAAGCTGCATGCATTCCGAGGCAATTTTCCTAGCGCTGTCTGTGAGCTTCCATTTTGCCATCGAAACCTTTGTGACAACCTCCTTTCCTTCGATGTGCTCGGCAATCAGCTGGTCGATGAAAGCTCTGCCCATTTCGATTTCTGTCGCCATCTCGACAATCTTGAACTGCGTGTTCTGAAATTTGCTGATCGGTTTGCCAAACGCTTCTCGGCTTTTGACATAATCGATTGTTTGCTTCAGCATGACCTCCGATGTTATCTGGGCAGCAATCGCAACCAAAAGCCGTTCCTGCTGAAGCTTTTCCATTAAATAGACAAAACCTTTTCCTTCTTCCCCCAACAAGTTCTCCTTTGGTACCAAGCAATCCTCAAAAATGAGCTCTGCGGTATCCTGGCAGTGCAATCCTACCTTATTCAGTTTTCTTCCTCGTGAAAAGCCTGGTGTATCCCGCTCAACGACAAGCAAGCTCACTCCTTTATGCTTTGGGTTTGCTTTTGGATCGGTTTTACAGGCTACAACTACCAAATCAGACTGGATTCCGTTGGTGATGAATGTTTTTTGTCCATTTAAAATATAGTGATCACCGTCAAGGACTGCTGTCGTCTGGATATTTGCCAGGTCCGATCCTGCCCCCGGCTCTGTCATCGCAATCGCGGTAATGATTTCACCCGTCGTAGATTTTGGCAGCCAGCGTTTTTTCTGCTCTTCTGTCCCGTATGCTGTGATATAAGGCACTACGATGTCATTATGCAATCCAACGCCAACGAGGCCTGAGCCTACCCGCTCTAGTTCTTCATTGATGACAACTGCAAAACCCCAGTCTACTTCGCTTCCTCCGTATGCTTCGTCAATATCAGGGCAGAGGTAACCTTGATCACCCATTTTTCTCCAGAAGGAGCGTGGGATCATCCGCTCCTCTTCCCATTGGTCGTAGAAAGGGTATGCCTCTTTCTCTAAAAATTTTCTCAGTGACCTGCGAAAAATTTCATGGTCATCCGTTAAATAAGGGTGTTTCATCCTGCTTCTCCCCTCTCAAACTAGTTTCTGGCGAAGCTGGTATTTTAAAATTTTACCTGAAGCATTTCTAGGCAATGCTTCTTCGATAAATATTTTTCTCGGAATTTTATAGCCTGCAAGTTTTTGGCGGCAAAAACTCTTCAGCTCCTGCTCATCCACCATTGCATCCTTTTTAGGCACAATGACTGCACAGACAGCTTCACCCCATACCTCATCCGGCAGTCCGATTATAGCCGCCTCCAAAACGGCGGGGTGCTCATAGAGGACTTCTTCGACTTCAATCGAATAGACATTTTCGCCACCGGAAATAATCATGTCTTTTTTCCGATCGACTAGCGTAATATATCCATTTTCATCGATCGTTGCCAAGTCACCAGTGTACAGCCAGCCTTCCTTGATTGTTTTCGCCGTTTCCTCCGGCTTCTTATAGTACTCTTTCATAATCGATTCCCCTTTGATGATGAACTCCCCGACTGCACCAGGCATGATGTCTATTCCTTCTCCATCGACAACCCTCGCTTCAGTCAGGAATGCTGATTTTCCTCCTTTGCCAAGGTGATGTTTATGGCCTTCAGGACCAAGCAGGATACCGCCTGGGCCAGCTTCTGTCAAACCGCAAAGATTGTAAAACTGGTCCGTCCTGAATAGTTCCATGCTCTTACGGACGAGCTCCGGCGCCATTGGGGCAGCGCCATAGCCACATCTTTTAATCGACGAAAGATCATAATCTGCTGCATTCGGCACCTGAAGGATAAAGTTATACATGGCAGGGACTCCAAAAAAGTGGGTAATTTTATCTTCTTGAATCGACTGCAGAGTAGTCACCGGGTGGAAATCTCGATGGATGATATGGGTTGCGCCAAGTACGACGCCTGACACCAGGAATAAATTAAGCTGAGCCGAGTGAAACAGCGGGGCGATGTGGAGGATTCGTTCCTCCTGGTTAATGCCCATGGTGATCATCATCGTCAGACCAACATTAAAGACCCGTTTATGGTCAAAAAGGGCACCTTTTGGCCGGCCGGTCGTCCCAGATGTATAGAGGATTTCAAGATCATCGTCTTCGCTGATCTCCATTTGTGGATTGGTGACATCAGTGGAAAGGACACTCGCAAAGGAATGATGTCCAACCGTTTTGGAAGTTCCAGCTGTAATGACATGAGCTACATTTGTTCCTTCACGTGCTGAAGTGATGATTTCCTCATACTCATCATCGCATATAACCAGTACTGTACCGGACTGTTCGAGTATGTAATGAACCTCGGAGGCTGTCAGACGGAAGTTTACCGGTACGATAACCGCTCCAATTTTCGCGCCTGCAAAAAATGCAAACACAAATTGATCGGAGTTTTTCATCATTAACGCAATTTTATCGCCTTTGCTCATTCCCATCCTGAGCAGTCCATGGGCTAGCTTGTTTACTTCCTCGTTAAACTGCTTGTAGGTATAGCTCCTTCCCTCACATTCGATCGCAAGCTTCTCCGGTGTTTTCCTAGCATTTTGTGCTAAATAGGATCCGATATCCATACAATATTTCCTCCTTGGTTATTTCTGAAAGCGCATTCATGTTTTTATATGCAATAATTATGCCAATTTTCAAAAAGTGATAAACGCGATGAATCTGGCAGGAATTGGCGAGAATGTGCTGCATAGTGTCCAGAAATTGGACACTGTGTTTGGACATATAGTGAGAAGATTCAACTCGACGGAAAATTGCTTATAATATACTGATTGGTGTTAATTCAGACGTGAAATAAAAGCGATATTGGCGATTTCCTATTTTTATTGGCGATTTTTTTCATTTATTGGCGGAGTTCACAACTTTATTGGCGATTTTTTCATTTTATTGGCGATTTCCAGGATTTATTGGCGAACTGGAAAAAAACACGTGTTTTTCCCAGTTTGGTACAACTCTCAATAATCAAGATGAAAAATCTTTCATAAAGCCCCTTACACGCTCAGCTGGTATTTCTTTATTTTTTCATACAATCCTGAACGGCTGATCCCCAATAGTTTTGCTGCCTTTGCTTTGTTGCCATTTGTCTGGGAGAGTGCCTTTCTGATCGCACCAAGCTCAGCATCTTCTGCAAGGCTGATTTGTTCGGTAAGTGGGGAAAGCAAGTAATCCGGCAGGTCCTCTGCCTGTATTTTTCCATGCTCGGCAAAGGTCATGGCGCGTTCTAGGACGTTCCGCAATTCACGCACATTGCCCGGCCACTCGTAGCGAAGGAGTGCAGTTTTTGCCGAAGAAGCAATGCCTGTGATGCTCGTACCAAGCATCGAA
Organism: Mesobacillus subterraneus; assembly: GCF_000934845.1. Classification (GTDB taxonomy): domain Bacteria; phylum Bacillota; class Bacilli; order Bacillales; family Cytobacillaceae; genus Mesobacillus; species Mesobacillus stamsii. The sequence continues at coordinate 108,317 of NZ_JXIQ01000016.1, read as the reverse complement.
TTCAACTCCTTCATTAATTCCATAATTAAATATTCAACATCTTGAACACGATCCCTAAGCGGCGGAATATTCAGCGAAATAACATTCAAGCGATAATATAAGTCCTCTCTAAATTTCCCCTGTCTCACCATCTCTTCCAGGTTTCGGTTTGTAGCAGCAATGATACGGACATCGACCTTCACCCGCACGTTTCCACCCACCCTGTAAAATTCCCGTTCCTGCAGAACTCTTAGCAGCTTTGCCTGAAGCGACAGGGACATATCGCCGATTTCATCAAGGAATAGCGTCCCACCATTCGCAAGATCAAACTTGCCAATTTTGCCGCGCAGTTTTGCCCCTGTAAAGGCGCCTTCTTCATAACCGAAAAACTCTGATTCCAACAGATCCTCTGGGATGGCTGCACAATTGACGACAATAAACTTCCTTTCACTGCGGGCACTGCTGTTATGGATGGCATGCGCGAATAATTCCTTTCCTGTACCACTTTCCCCCCTGATTAGTACAGTGGATCTGCCTTTCGCTGCTTTTGCTGCACTTTTCTTTAATTTTTCCATGTAAGGATCCTTGCTGAAGATATGATCCCATGTGAACCTCGCCGATTCTGATTTTTGCAGCTGCTCATGAAAAAAGCTTGCCTTGTTTTCCGCCTTTTGAAGTCGCTTGAACAACTCGCTAACCTCATTCAACTGGCGAAACATCACTTTTCCAATTGCTCCAATCACCTTGCCGTCCTTTTTAATAGGAATTCGGTTGACAATATATCGAATTCCGTTCATCTCGTTAAAATCGCTGACTTCCGCCATTTCTGACTGGAACACATTGCCAAGCTTCAGTTGCGGGAGTACTTGCTCGACTGGTTTGTGCAGCACTTCATTTTTTTCCAGGCTGAACAGTTCGAGCATAGGCGGACTGACCATGGTGATTCTATTCTTTTCATCTGTCATCAAGATTCCATCATATGCATACTCCAGTGTCGTTTCGATTGTCAGTTTAAGTTTTTTGACCGTCTCTAGTTCTTCTGCCATCTTTTCAAGTTCGGATATATCCTGGAATAACAGGATTTTCCCTTCTTCATGATTCACTGTTTCATAGGAAGAAACATGGAGAATTGATTTGAATTTTTCATAATGATGAGGCATGTCATCTCCATTCAGCAATCCAGGAAAAATATCGCCGAGCTTCCGGGACATAATGGAAGCAACAGTCCGTCCGCTGATTTTCGCAAACGCTTCATTCGCATAAATCATCTGCTGGCTGCCGTCCGTCATGAGCACACCGATATTGGAGTGCTGAAGGATTGTTTCCAATTGTTCCTTAAGAGTATTCGCAGATTTTAGCAGTGCGAGCACCATTTCGGTCTTCGTTAGCAAACCGATGACCTTATCCTGTTCATCCAGCACTACACCAGTACCTACCTGGCTTGTTTTTACCGCTTGCTCGATCTCATTATAAGGAGTATCGATTCGAATCGATCGCGCTTCCTTCTTTATATATGGTTGGATAGCCGTTTCAAGGGGGTTGCCTTCAAGGATCATTTGATACAAACCGCTGCGAGTAAAAACGCCAAGCAGATTCCTTTCAAGATCCGTAACGGGTAGGAGATTCCATTTCTTTTCCATGAAGATTTCGACCGCTTCTTGCAAAGTGGTTGTCTCTGTCACCAGACAGTCCACAGGGGTCACGATGTCCCTGAATTCCAGCATTCTTTTCCCTCCTCCCGTTAAAAATTTCTGAATATTTTAATTATATTACACTTTGAGAAAAACTTCACTTTTTAATCATGAAAAAACCTGCCCAGGTGAAGAGCAGGTTTTGATATCATGATCATTTCGGCTGCATTCTGATTGCTCCATCCAGACGAATTGTTTCGCCGTTGAGCATCGGATTGACCATAATACTTTCAACGAGCTGAGCAAACTCCTCCGGGTAGCCAAGGCGCTGCGGGAAAGGCACCGTTTTTCCGAGCGCTTCCCTTGCTTCAGCTGGAAGCAAATCGAACATTGGCGTATGGAATAGACCGGGTGCTATCGTCATCACTCTGATGCCGTATCCAGCAAGTTCCCTTGCGATTGGCAGCGTCATGCCTACCACTCCACCCTTTGAAGCGCTGTATGCGGCTTGCCCGATCTGACCGTCGAACGCGGCAACGGATGCAGTATTGATGATGACTCCTCTCTCGCCAACATCATTTCGGTCATTTTGAGCTATTTGCTCGGACGCAAGCCTGATGACATTGAAGGTTCCAATTAAGTTGATGGAAATGACCTTTGAAAACATCTCCAGGGAGTGAACGCCTTTTCTTGATAGCAGCTTTCCGGCAACGCCGATCCCGGCACAGTTTACAACCGTGTTGATCGAACCGAATGACTCGCTTGCTTTATGAACGGCATTCCTAACTTCTTCCTCACTCGTCACATCCGTTTTGATAAAAAGAACATTCTCTCCCATTTGTTGCACTTGAGCTTCACCGCGTTCAACAGATAAATCCAGAATGGCCGCTTTTCCCCCTTGCTCGACAATCCTTTGCACCGTCGCTTCCCCTAACCCGGATGCGCCTCCAGTCACCATTGCTTTTATCTCGCTCATTTTCATTTTTCCTGACCTCACTTTTATAAAGTTATCTTTTTATAGAAAGCAAGAATCATGCCAAGGATTTTTTCAGGAAAATAAAGCTACTAAGAGGGGGAACTGTCTAAAATTCGGACAGTTTTCATTGGAGAATGGACACATTTCAAAAAGCAGAGCCGAAGCCCTGCCCGTTTCTACTATTAAGCTGCATTTCGTTTCGCTCTGTTTTTTAGCATCAGTTCCTCAAGTGCTCCTGATCCGAAGATGACACCTGCGACGATGAAGATTAGTCCGAGCATATGGGAGGATGTGATCCGCTCGCCAAGGAAGATTCCTGCGAACAGGATGGATAGGAATGTATTCAAGTTCAGAAAGATGGACGCTTCTGCAGGTCCGGTCTGGCCTATCGCATAATTGTAGAGCATGTGCCCAACTGCAGTGGCAAAAATTGCCGACGCGAAAAATATGCTCCACATTCCGACAGAAGCATTTCCTAGGCTCGCCAATCCTTCAGGTTCCTTCCATAATCCGATCAACAACAACAAAATCGAGCCGATGACTAGCATATAGCCAGTCAACAGACGAGGATCTAGTGTTTTCGCTGCTTTGGATATAATAATGAAGCTGATCGCTTGTGAAACAATCGCTAGAAACACATAAAAGTCACCGATTGACATGCCTGACAGGCTGGTATCCCCTGCAAGAACAGTCAGGGAGACCCCGATTCCTCCAAAAATAAATCCCAGAGTCCGGACAAACGTCAGTTTTTTTCCGAGAAATAAAATAGCCATCAATGCGGTTAACAACGGACCTAAACCAAGGATCAAACCACCATTAACTGCCGAGGTAACGTTCAATCCAATTCCCAGGAACAGATGATGGCCGGTTACGTTTAGGATGCTGCCACCGATAATATATTTCCATTCTTTTCTTGATGGCAGGCGAATTTTTTTTAAAAAAAGGAGAATGATAAACACCGAGACTCCGGCCGTGAATACGCGAAGCGCGGTTATCGTAATCGGCGGAAAATTCCCTACTATTACTTTAAGTGCGGACACATTCAATCCCCACAGGAACATGATACCGATCAGAATCAGGTAGATTTTCGAATTTTTCACGATGTTTCCTTCCTTCATTTAAACGATAATTTCCATTCTACTCTTTTTTGAAAAAAGGGCAAGAGCAAAAAACTGTCGCGAAAGAAGGTGCTGGGGAGTTCGATGCTGAGGAAAAAAATGCCGAGGAGCGAGTGCTTGCTACTTTCGCTTCTTCAAAAAGTCTGGCGAACTTTTCTTCCCGAAAGCGATCGTTTACGAATGCGATTCTTCTTAGTTCAGTCTCCATTCTGGCGATATTGACTATGATGATATATTTTATTGGCGATTTTCACAACTTTATTGGCGATACACAATTTTTTCTCTTGCCTCAATCAGGCAGAACAGGATCGTTCCTAAAACTACTCTTCCGGCTAAAATTTGTTATTCTTTGCTGAAGAAGGGTATAAATAGGTAAATCTTGCAATGGAAAGGAGGCTGATTCTGTGTTCATTGTTTATATTAGCATCACTGTAATCTTGGCAGCTATTGGGTATCTTGGTTATGTAGCTTATAAAACATTTAAAGATACCAAACCTACGATTGATAGCCTTCAAGAGACAGTTACCCGTGTCCAGAACAAAACGAATGCGATCATAGAAGAGACAGATTCACTTAAGTTTAAACAGCAAAAGCTAATGACTAATTTTGAAAAGAAAAAGAAAGCTGTCAATACGGTTGTCTTTTCCATAAAACAAACACCCGTTGAATTCAAAAATGCATTGGTTGCAAAGCCAGTTGCGGAACTTGAACAAAAAAATAAAGCAAGAAAATGGAAACGTAAGCGGACAATGCAACTACTATAAACAGGGGCTCTGGCCCCTTTTTTTTAATGACTATTTACCTATCTCCTTTTTCAATTTATTACCAACATCTAAATTTTCAAGAATTATAGGATTTATTCCTCAAGCTAATATAGGAATTTTGTATGATTGTAGAAATAATATTTATTTATTATTATGTATAAATATACAAATACTTTTTTTGGAGGATAAATCGATGAAGCATAAAAAAATAATCTCTGGAATAGTCGCTGCTAGTTTGCTCGCTGCTTCCCCCTGGACACCGGCACTTGCTGAATCGTTAAAATGGAATTATGTAAATACATACGAAGAGCAGGATGGAAGTCTATTCAACAGTGAAAACTATGATTTTATGAAGTTCTCAGAAATTGGCGTAAAACTTACTGAAATAGAAAAGCAATCCAACAGAGTTAAGGTTGAAGTGAAAGGTCAGTCATCAACAGGACAACCCCTTTATGTCGTGACAATTGCTTCTCCAGATTCCCAGGGCAAGTTCGGCAAAATTCAGGCTTTAAGAAAGCAGATGTTCAACAATCCTGACAAAGCACAGGACTGGATTGCAAACAATCCGGATTTCAAAGTACCTGTCATGATCAATGGCTCGATCCATGGAACTGAGTTTGTTGGCAGTGACGCGATCATTCAGTTGATTGAACGATTTTCATTTGACAATGATGAGACAACGAAAGAAATTCTGGAGAATAATATTCTGATTTTCAATGTCGTTCAGAATCCTGACGGGCGCATCAATGCTACCCGATTCAACGGAGAAGGAATTGATTTAAACCGTGACTTCATCACCCAGTCACAGCCGGAAACACAGGAAACCGTTGCACTGATCAAAGAGTGGAATCCAATGGTCTTCCTTGATACACATGGCTATGTGAAAAATTATGCACCGAACAAGCAGGGGCTAATTGAACCATGTACTGTTCCCCATAATCCAAATTATGAATATGACCTTTATGAAAAGTGGGCAATGGACCAGGCAGAAGCGATGGAAACCGAAATCATGTCCAATAAGGGAAGCTTTACCGGCAGCCTGTATCAGTCAATGGAAGGAACCTACATTCCTCAGCGTGATGACGCGGAGGGCTGGGATGATTACCCGCCAATCTTTACGCCAATGTATGCTATGTACCATGGTGCATATGGTCATACGCTTGAAACACCTACGAATGACATGGACGGGGTTCGCTGGATGTATGACGCCATCATGGGCGCGCTGAAAAATGCGACGGATAACAAGCAGGAAATGATCAAAGACCAAATCGAGATGTTCAGGCGCGGCATCAATTTTGACCACCCATTCCATGATGAAGGATTCTTCCCTTCTGCCTACGTTCTGCCTCTTGATCCTAAAGATCCAACGGTAACTCATAAGGCCGTTAATCATTTGCAGAAAAACGACATTGAAGTTGTCCAGGCTTCAAAGGATTTTACAGCCGGCGGCCAATCTTATCCTAAAGGCACATATATTGTAAAAATGGACCAGGCAAAGGCCGGTCTTGCCAATACGATGCTGTGGGATGGCGAGGACATCACGGAAGAGGTTGATGCGATGTATGATATTTCAGCATGGAGTCTGCCGGAACTTTGGGGCTTCGAGGCGATTGCGGTCCTGAGTGATTTCGAAGTAACAGCGACGAAAGTGAACCAAGTACAGAGCCAGGGCAGCGTCAGCGGCAAAGGGCCATTCCTGATTCCAAACAGTTCCGTGAAAGCTGTCAACCTGGTGAATACACTCCTTCTTCAGGGAGTCAACGTTAAACGTGATAAGAAAGGCAATTTTTATACAGAAGCAGCCGCTAACACAATTTCAGCAACAGTCAAACAATCCGGACTGCACATTGAATCAGCAAAGGTGCCTGCCGAAGCCGTTGAAGTTGCAAGCATGAAGGTTGCGATTTTAAAGGATGGCGGGATGAATAAGGTCCAATCTCACTCGGGTACAAAACTCGCACTCAAACGCCTTGGCTTCGCTGTTACTGAAGTATCTCCTGCAGAAGTTGCAGAACAAGGTCTTTCCAGCTTTGATGTATTTGTTTACAGCGGCACGGAAAGCTTGATTGCCAGGACCCAGTCACGTGCTGGCAATAAAGAATTTGGTTTCCAAAATCCAGCACAGTTTGATGGCTTCAAAGCTAATGTAGACGAGTTCTTAAATAGCGGTGGAAAATATATCGCAGTTGGTGCTGGTGCATCGAATGCGACGAAGACGTTATGTCTTACAGATAACACTGTTGTTGTCGGAGATTACAACAGCAACGGTATAGCTAAAGTTGATTACCAGGGAGAAGGGGTAACTGCCGGCTACATCTCAGACGATTTTGGCTTCGTCTATCGACCTGTTTGGTATGAAAACACAGGCAACGATGAGGTTTCTGCAACTTTTGACGACAACTCAGACTTCTTTGTTGCCGGACACTGGAAAAACAATGTTGCCGCGCAAGGAAAAGCTGTGATTGTAAAAGAACAGGATAAAGATGTGACGTTAATTGGCCTTGAAGCAGGTTTTCGCGATCACACAGACTATCTCTTCCGTCTCCTGTCCAACAGTATTTTCGAAAAATAAATTGGTAGAAGCATCGTGCCCATTGCCCGATGCTTCTAATTTTTTTCAAGAGCAGAAAATGCCTTTTCTTTTGGATATCGATTTATGAGTCGGGAGCTACTAATGAGCTTTTTGCTGCTCACTATATCCCCCTTTTCAGGTAATCTCCTTCTTTACATATAAAGTCCTGCCAAGAAAATCCCCAGAGCTTCCTCATAAATCTCATCAAATTGAGACAGTGGCAATGGGTTAATGCCAAAACCGAGTTCGACTGTGAAGCCTGGCCGGCGCCAATCTTGGATGAACCAGTCTTTGTATCCAGCATAGCTTTCGATTGATTTTACCGGCTGGTAGCCGCTTACCCTGGAAAATTCTTGAACGATTGCCTCCGATTCAGGCGGCTCAAGGTTTTCAAATCCCCAGTAGATGACTTTTCCCTGAGTATGGAAAGCAAGCACTCTCGAGAAATCGCGCTTGCGTGTCAGTTCTGCCATAGCGATTGCTTCCGGCTCCGATAATGGCTTTTCTCCTACATAATCCCTCGGACCAGGCTCGGTTGGATTTCTTGCTTTTTCCCGTTCCCATTCCGCCGGAAATTGATCATTCAGGTCCACTCCTCTTATGTTCGCCTTCCAGTCACTGAAGTCGATGCTCCCTTTATTCCATTCTACTACCCTTTCATTCCATGGCTCCTCTTCAGGAGGACCATTAAGAACCAAGTCGACTCCATCGGGGTTGACCATCGGGACAATCGACAAAGCCATCTGGGTGTATAAGTTCAGCATGGACAGCCCTCGTATCGAGGAATGGTTTGTCAGCGCCAGGAGATAATCATTAATGAACGTCATGAGGATGGGAGTAGTGATCCATTCATTCGCATGGAATGCTCCATTATAATGGACCTTTTTATTTCCATTGCCAATTTGGGCTTCAGGAATTCTTTTTCCTAAAACAGATTTGCCGATGGACGGCACTTTCATAAATGGATAAATACTTTCCAAGCGCCTTACATCATTCATGAAAGATCGGGAATCGTAACTCTTCTTTCCCTGGACAATCCTCCAGGTAATCCTTGTTGGAACTTTGATCATCTGGCCAATATACAGTTGATTAGGGTTACTATTTCGATTGGCCAACACGAGAGCATCCAAATGGATATTTCTGCTCTGGGCAATCTGCCAGAGCGTATCGCCCGCACGGATTCGGTAATCAACAGCAGCATAACCGGGAATCTTTACAGCCTGGCCCACAGTCAGTGCGTTCGGATCGACATCGCGGTTGGAATCTATGATCAACTGAAGCGGGATATTGAAAAGGTTGCTGAAATACCAAAATGATTCTCCTCTTCTCACATATATATCCATAGCGCGCCTCCTGTTCTTTTAAAAGTAGCATCTATACATATGTATGTGAGTACCCATTGAAACTATTTCAGAAGATGAAAATTAACCTGATTTTTTCATGCCACGGAAAAAGGTCTGTACCGCCAGCCTATAGCTTTCATTAATATCAAAGGGCATTCCAAAGCCACCTTTTTGCTCGAGAGAAGCGAAACCATGCATTAAACTTCTTAATCCTCGCACTGCATGAATCGCTTCCACGTCTGAGAAATGAAAAGGCTTGATTTTGGATAGGACAAGCGTGACAATTTTCTCCCCAGCATGATTGACTTTTTCATCAGAAGGGTCAGGAGCTGACAAAGCAAATTCATAAAGACCAGGATTTTCCCTGGCAAAAGCTAAATAAGCGTCTGTTATCGCCAGAACTGATTCCTCCCCGGGAGACTTTTCCAATGCTTCTGCCTCAAGTTCGTTATACAGTTTTTCAAGTGAAAACAGGGCAAGCTCTCTTTTAAGTCCTGGCAGGCCATTAAAATGGTTATATAACGATGGTGGTTTGATATTAAGCTTCTTTGCCAGCAAGGCAAGCGTTACGCGATCACTTCCCTGCTCATTCGCAAGCTGTGCTGCTGCTATTACAATAGTTTGTTTATCGAGGGCAATTTTAGGCCTTGGTGACATTTCCTACGCTCCATTCTTTTGTAAAATTGCATCTGCCTTTCGGATAGCTTTCTCCATGTGAGTGACAGGTTCACGAAGCAATTCCCCATGACCTACAGCCAGAATTGTTGGTTTTAGCCCGAGAATTTTTTTTGCGCTTCTCAATGCTAGTTTCCTGTTCCAAGTAGCCATCGCTGGAAAAGGAAACCATGGTACTATCACCCCAGATACAGCTGTTTCCCCTCTAGTTTGGAAGGCGTCACCTGTAATTAGAGAATGGGTTCTTTTGTCCAGAAAAGCCATCGATCCTGGTGTATGTCCTGGTGTTTCAAATGCGACTAACGAGCCGATTTCATCCCCTTCCGTTAGGACCACATCTGGTTTTATTTTGATGTTCTTCGGTACTCCTCCGCGAATCGGAGTCTGAGGTTCAGATGGGTCTAGTGAGGTATCACCGGCAAGAAGGCGTGAATCACGTACAGATAGATAAACCGGGACATCCAGCTTTTTCTTCAATTCCACAAGTGCTCCAATATGGTCGCTGTGAGCATGGGTTAAAACAATTCGATTGATTGGTTTCCCAATTTGTTCTGCTGCATGAATTATTGGTTTGGCACTGTTTGGCAACGCGGCATCAATTAAGGTCAGCCCTTCCTCTTCCTCAATAAAATAACAATTCACTGGAAAAACTCTTGGCATGAATGTTAACTGATACAAAAAGCCTTCTTTTATGATCCTCATTCGGAACCCTCCAATTTAAACTACTATCGTTAGTTTTATTTTAACTAATGATATTAGTTAAATCAATGGTTTTTTATTCCTGCTAAATAATTTTTTTTGTTTAAAAATTTGTAATTATAAAATATAATGTGATCATATCAAAGAAAAGGTGGGGAGAAAGTTGAAAGCAATCAAATCAATCATTATTTGGGGTTTAGTCTCTGCTCTCGGTGCCATCGCTTTTGCCGTTATAGCTTTGAACAGCGGAGAAAGCGTCAACGCCATTTGGCTATTGACTGCAGCAGTCAGTGTTTATGCAATCGCTTACCGTTTTTATAGTCGATTCATGGCAAGGAAGGTATTCGAGCTTGATGACAACAGGAAAACTCCCGCGGAAATCCATAATGATGGAAAAGACTATGTACCAACTAACAAATGGGTTCTCTTTGGGCACCATTTTGCGGCAATTGCTGGGGCAGGTCCGCTTGTAGGGCCAATTCTCGCAGCCCAGATGGGGTATTTGCCAGGAACACTCTGGATTATTGTCGGAGTTGTTTTAGCTGGAGCAGTCCAGGATTTTATCATCCTATTCGGGTCCATGCGCAGGAATGGCAAATCGCTTGGTGAAATGATTAAGGATGAGATAGGAAAAGTAACAGGCTTTATCGCAATGATCGGAATACTAGGAATTATGATTATTTTAATAGCAGTATTAGCATTAGTTGTAGTGAAAGCGCTCACAGGAAGTCCGTGGGGAATGTTCACGATTGCGGCAACCATCCCGATTGCTGTGTTCATGGGCTTCTATATGAGATATATACGTCCGGGCCGTGTTGGGGAAGCATCTGCAATTGGCGTCGTCCTGCTGCTCTTCTCGATTATGTACGGACAAACCGTTGCGGAGACTCCAGCTTTGGCAGCCATGTTCACTTTTGATGGCAAAACGATTGCCATCATGATGATTATCTATGGTTTTGTGGCTTCGGTATTGCCTGTTTGGATGCTGCTTGCTCCTCGTGATTATTTAAGTACATTCCTTAAGGTGGGGACGATCTTAGCGCTTGCAATCGGTATTCTCATTGTGGCACCAGATCTCGCTATGCCACCTGTAACTCAATTTGTCGATGGAACTGGACCGGTATTTTCAGGCAGTATGTTTCCTTTCTTATTTATTACGATTGCCTGCGGTGCTGTATCCGGATTTCATGCCCTAATATCATCGGGCACAACACCTAAAATGATTGAGACAGAGTCACACGCACAGCCGATCGGTTTTGGGGCGATGCTAACGGAATCATTTGTCGCTATTATGGCGATGATTGCTGCTTCTGTTCTTACACCAGGGATTTACTTTGCTATCAACAGTCCCCCTGCAGTGATTGGAACAGATGTCATCCAAGCAGCACAAACTGTTTCCAGCTGGGGTTTTACAATCACACCAGACGATATTTCAAAAATTGCAAATGATGTGGGAGAAGAGAGCATCCTTTCCCGTACTGGCGGAGCGCCAACTCTTGCCATCGGAATGGCGTTTATCTTCTCAAAAATTATTGGTGGTACATCCTTGATGGCTTTCTGGTATCATTTCGCCATCCTTTTTGAAGCATTGTTCATTTTGACGACGGTTGATGCAGGAACCCGTGTTGGCCGTTTTATGATTCAGGATATCATCGGAACTGCTTACAAACCATTTGCCAGAACTGATTCATTAATCCCTAATATCATTGCTACGACTCTTTGTGTAGTAGGCTGGGGCTATTTCCTATACCAGGGTGTCATTGACCCTCTCGGTGGAATCAACACACTCTGGCCGCTATTCGGAATTGCCAATCAGATGCTCGCAGCAATTGCCCTGTTATTAGGAACGACTATTCTGTATAAAATGGGGAAAAAAGCTTATGTGTGGGTTACTCTTATTCCGACTACCTGGATTTTGATCGTGACGATGACAGCTGGCTGGCAAAAGCTGTTCCATGAAAATCCGAAAATCGGATTCCTTGCCCACTCTAAAGTGATTAAAGAGGCACTGGATAGCGGCAAAATTCTCGCACCTGCAGCCTCTATTGGAGAAATGAAGCAAGTAATGCTAAACGATTATATTGATGCTGGTTTAACGGCATTTTTCATGATCGTTGTTATCACAGTATTGATTTCGGCAATTCGGATTTGGATCAAGGTTTTGACAAACCAGAAGTATGAACTCCATGAGGATCCTTATATCCCACGGAATGAAGGAGACCTGAAACATTATGCTTAAAATCGTGAAAAGCATGCTTCGATACAGAAAACAATTTATCAGCCTGCTTGTAGGTATGCCAAGTTACGAAAAATATGTTGATCACATGTCGCACCACCATCCAAATGGACCAGTGAAATCAAGAAAAGAATTCTTCTGTGAAGCACAGGAGTCAAGATACAGCGGCAAAGGCGGTAAAATTTCGCGCTGCTGCTGATAAAGAAAGCTCAGGGCGCCTTGGTCAGCCTCGAACAAGCGATGCCTACCTATAAAAAAAACAAAGCCTGCAGTGTGATAAACGCTGCAGGCTTTGTTCATGATATTGATTATATTATTTTTTTAACCCCCTCGCATTCGCCGTATGATTCCTGTTTCAAGTAAAACCTTCGTTTGCTTATGCTCCGAGAGTTTTTCTGCAGATGTATCGGTTTTCAAGACAGCAAAATTTTGGTATACTATTTAGAAAAGCGAAATATTCGTACTGAGAAAGAAGTGTTGATGTAATGACTCAGCAGCAAATGGCGAAACGAAACTTGATGATCATGTGGTTCGCCAATTTCTTCATCGCAGGCAGTATGACAATGGTAATGCCATTTCTCTCCTTATACATTGAGTCATTTGGAGATTTTTCGGAAAAATATGTTCAGAATTGGTCAGGCCTTACTTTCAGCATCACATTCGTTACCGCGTTTCTCTTCTCTCCTTTCATCGGACGGCTAGGTGACCGTTTCGGCCGCAAGCGCATTCTGATTTTTATGGCCTTTGGAATGGGATTATCTGTCTTCTTGCTCGGTTTTGCCACTTCCGTGTGGCAACTATTTTTGCTCAGAATGTTCATGGGTTTGTTTTCAGGCTTCATTCCGGTATCTCAGGCACTTGTCTCAACCCAGACGCCAAAAGAACACGCTGGTAAAACACTGGGGACTCTGCAAACTGGCTCTATTACTGGATCCTTGCTTGGTCCGATGATTGGCGGTGTCCTCGCCGACTCATCAGGCTATGCCTTTACCTTTCATTCAACTTCCGCCTTTATCATCGTGTCCGGATTGCTTGTATTCCTGGTCATGGAATACCGAATTGATGTAAAGGAAGGCAGCAAAACAAATTACAGCCGGAAAGAAGTGCTTCAACATATCCTCAAAAATCCAATCATGCTTAATGTCCTGCTTATGTCCATGCTCGTACAGATTGCTCATTTCAGCATCCAGCCCATTCTCTCCCTATATGTCGGCGAGCTGCATGGCCATGAAAACCTGGCATTCTTTTCCGGAATCGCTTTTTCGGCAGCGGGACTTGGAAACTTGCTGATGGCCCGGAAATGGGGACAGATTGCAGACAAAATTGGCTATATCAAGATCCTTGTCCTCCTCCTATTCTTATCCGCCATCATTTATTTTCCAGGCGGCTTTGTCACGAATATTTGGCAGTTAGTCCTGATTCGCTTCCTACTTGGTATTACTATTGGAGGTGTCATCCCTGTCAGGATTGCCTATATTAGGCAGGAGGCTCCGGTCGCAATGCAGGGCGAAGTACTAGGCTATAACACCAGTCTTCGTTTCTTCGGAAACATTATCGGACCCGTCCTCGGCGGATTCCTTTCGGGCTACCTCGGCTTCACGTCGGTATTCGTCTTTACGAGCAGCCTTCTGTTAGTAAGCGGGATCGTCCTGTTCGCTTCCATGCAGCGACATCCGCAGTTTGTTAGGGATACTTTTTAATAATAGTAGAGACTGAATCTTGCAAGCAGATTCAGTCTTTTTTTGCGTTTTTTCCCTTTTCTCTTAGGGAAGTTTACATAGGAGAGAAAGTTTTAGGCAAAATACTTTTATTACAAATTGACGACGGGTGGTTTTAATTTGGAAGTACAAGCGCTTCAAGAGGTTGAAAAGCTAGCCCTGAAGAAGGTTGCAATTTTCAGGCAAAGCAAAAGTCGTTATCTTGCACGGGCCGCTTTAGCGTCGATGTTTATTGGATTTGGGGTAATTGTTGCATTCAAGACAGGGAATCCATTCTACATGGAACATTCACCGTTTGCTTACCCTATTGCGGCCATTACCTTCGGAGCTGCGATCATCCTGATTGCCTACGGTGGTGGAGACTTATTCACAGGGAATACCTTTTATTATACCTTTGCGGCACTGAGGAAAAAGATGTCCTGGCCGCAAGTAATTAGAATGTGGATTTTCAGCTATATCGGCAATATCATCGGTGCAGCGGCGTTTGCTTTATTAATTTATACAACGGGTTTGTTTAATGATCATTCTGTAAATGGATTCTTGTTAAGCGTCGCTGAAAAAAAGACCCTCGCATCAACTTCAGAACTATTTTTCAGGGGAATTCTTTGTAACTGGCTCGTCTGCTTAGCGTTCTTCCTGCCGATGTCGATGAAGGGTGACGGAGCAAAAATGTTCGCAATGGTGTTTTTTGTGTACTGCTTCTTCATTTCCGGCTATGAACACAGCATCGCCAATATGTGTACTTTTGCGATCAGCATGGTTCTTGACGATCCACAGTCAGTTACATTTGCAGGTGTAATCCACAATTTAATCCCAGTCACGCTCGGGAACCTGATTGGCGGCGGAATCATGATGGGCTGGATGTATTACTATGCCAATCGTCCGTTTTTTGAAAAGCCGCTATAAAACCGAAAAATCGCTATGTAATAGCCCTCTTTTAGTCTATTCGAAAAAATTAACGGTATCTTTCGACCCGAATGGTACCCTTATGGGGATGGGTTCACCTGCATAAGGGTATCTTTCACCTCGAATGGTGCCCTTATGGGAACAGGTTCGCTTGCATAAGGGTATCTTTCATCCAGAATGGTACCCTTATGGGGACAGGTTCGCTTGCATAAGGGTATCTTTCACCTGCAAAGTTGATTAATCAACCTTCTTCGACGAGAAGAGGGAATCTATTATGAAATAATTTCCGTATTCCAGAAGCAAATATAAAAGAAGACCCCAAAAAATCTAAAGGGAGTCTTCCTTTCACTAACCATCAACCCCTGCCGGCTGCGGTCATCCATTCGTACTGGCGAAGTTTTACTTCAAACAGTGTTAATGGATCACGGTACCATTCAGGGTTAACTCTTAATTTTTCCAATTCGTTCTTTCCGTGCTCGATTTCGCTTTGCGCTTCTTCTGCAGATTCTTCAAGCACGCGGAATGGCTGTTTATAGAATAGATTTACATCGCGTTCCATTGACTTTTCGAAGAATTCGAATTGCTGCAGGAAGCTTTTAGCAATTGTTACGGCAACTTGATAATAATCCGCTGTCTCTACGTAGGATCTATATCTAGTATGAAGCATTGGATTGTTTTGCGGCAACGCGCCAAATAGCTTACCGGCACTTTTCAGAAAAAACGCTTGCGGCGTCGAACGGTTCATGATGTTGATCTTCTCAAAATGTACCCCATTCGACATCCTGTCTGCGTCGCGGCGCCAGTCATCGAGCACCTTGAAATCGCAGGCAAGATTGATCCTTTCTTCTCCGTACAGCGAGTTGAACCCCTCTGCCATTTCATCCAAATAATTTTGGCTCTGGTCAAATTCCTCTTTTGAAAATTGGATCCAGTCATTCAAATTGGCATGGAATTTTGGCAAAACGTTTTTTTTCAGATATTCCTCGATTCGCTTGTTCATTTCCTCGTCTATTTTTAAATGAATTTTCCCAAAATCGCTGTCCTCCGTCACCATGTCAGAGCAGCTGCGCAGTAATTCTGGAACCTTTTCGATGATTTCCGCACGCGTTTCATCCTTGATTTTCCGAAATGCCTTTTGAATAGAGCGAGCCTTCTCCTCTTCTATATCAGCTAACTGATGGAGTGCGCCATTCAGCTTGCTCACCATTTCCTCATTCCAACTGATCGACTCCAGATGATTTTTCTCCATTTCAACTCGTTTATCAAGCAAATAGGTAATGGCACGTCTGACGAAGAACTGCAGTTTCGCGGTCCGTTCCTGGTCAAGATCGACTGTACTTCTAGTTGCTTTGATGAAATGAGAAAAATCGTTCAACACCTGAGCATTGTCATAATTGGATGAGAAAGCAAACATTTTTGCATCCGGATAGTATTGGCTGACTTCTGCCAATGTCTGGTCAAAAACTTCCGCCGCCTCCTGCTGGCCGTATATTACATCCATTTTATTCAGCAGGAAGTGAATCGGCAGATCCGGGAAATACTCTGATATTTTCTCAAGGATTTCCTTGTCTTTCTCCGTAAAAGGCTCGGCGGCATTTAGGACGTATAGCAAACTATCGGCAAACCGTAAGTACTGATAGAGCGGGTGCTTATCGTAATTATTGCGGTTGACCCCTGGAGTATCCATTAATGCCAGGTTATGTTCGCGCAGGAATGGGAAGTCAGCTTTGAAATCAATAATGGTTTCATTTTGATGATTCTTGCGGCTGACACCTGCAGCTTCCTTGAAATCTTCCACATCTGTGATCTGCCGTATTTCCGTATCGGTAATTTCATAGGCAACCGGATTTCCCTGATCCATGAAACGAATGACAGCTGCAGTCGGGGCTGTAAGCAAGTCTTCCCCCAAGATCGTATGGATGAAGGAAGACTTTCCATTGCCTGACAAACCGGCGACCAGCATATTATGAACATTTGTCTCATGTAGCTCCTGAACCATCCACTTAATCTTGTTGCCAACCTCAATGTCATGTTCTTCGGCCCACTTCATGATCGAGTCAAACAACATCAGGCTATCCTGATAACCATCATGGTACTCATTGGAATGCAGAACTAATGTCTCCGCGTCGTGGATTGCCGAATCGGTAATGGTTCCAGGGAACACCTCATTCCAGGCAATGATCGATGATGCTGCTACAAGGCTGTTCACTGGGCTAGTTATTTTCAGCCAATTAGTCAATAATTCCGGAATCAGCGGCGAAATTTCCTTGATCAGCCTGTCTCCATTAATCAACTCGAAATAGCTTTCCTGATAGATTGCTGACAGCTGGATCCAGCCATCTCTCCTGTTTCCGTCCATCCCGCTGAATAATTGATTGAATTCCCTTATCCATGCCATGTAGGTGCTCTCGTTTCGGTAGCTTTGCCATAGGGATACAGCGAGCTGCTCAAATCGCCCTCTGTCGACTTGGAATAAGACAGATAATGCCTCGCTAAAATAGTCAGGCGCGAACTGGACGGTGTAGCCCTGTTCAACATAATGGTTCAAGACATCAAACCATTTTGGCGACCCCGTCCGGATTCCCTCATTGACGGCAAGCTCCACCCCATTTTCCCAATCGTTTTGCTCCTCGAAAAAGGTACGGGCAATTTCAGTCACCCCCGGATAATCCGGATTTAGCGCGACAGCCTGTTTGATGACAGCAACTGCTTTTTCGAGTTTTCCCTGCTGTATGTAAACGGATAACAGCTGCAGCCCGCTTTCCATTTTCAAGACATCGCTGTCTGTCTCAATCGAAAGGTATAGCTCTTCCGCCGATGTCAGCAAACCAAGCTCCAGGAAAGCATCCCCCATGTTCTTTTTTGCCCATGGCTTCAACTCATTCGTGATATTTTCCCATTTAAAAATTGCCGCTTCATAATCTTTATGATGAAAATAAACCTCTCCCTGCGCATAACGAATCTTTGCTAAATCCGGCATATCCTTCTTTTGCTCAGCAAGGTAAAGCTCTCCAAGTACCTGGACTGGATGTGTCCGGTTTCCTGATTCCGTATAGATTTCAAAATAAGATTTTTTGATTAATTGCTCTTCAACTGTCATGGCTTTCCTCCGACCTCTTGATACGATCTATTCGTTAAAAAAATTTGAAATTTGTTTCAGATACCATTCTTGTTCCCTTTTGTGGGAGGCCCTCAAACCTTATCATTGTATTCTATCAAACTATATTTCATTCAAGATTTCAGTAAGCTTTCAGTTGTGCTACAAGTCATGAAAAATATGTAATGATTTTAATAATTCATCCAGTGTTTTGTCAATTTTTGTCGGATCATCGGTTTCTTCTATATCTTTCGAACTAGGATTCGTGTTTCTGGGGATAAAATGAAGTTTGTCACATTCTTGACAGGACAAAACCATTATAATGAAAAGTACAAGCGGAGTGAAAAGGAGATTATCATGCTGACTTTAAAAATACTGGACACGCCCATCGAGAATATTACATCAGAACATATTAAAAACAAAACTGTGATCATGAACAATAAAACACTTGCCACTATCAAAGGAATAGGAAAGGAAGTGGAATTCCACATCGACCCCTATCTAGACCTGGATGAATTCCAATTTTTGCGGGATATTATCGTGGAGGTAAGCTACGGGATGGAAGATGCCATCGATGAAAGTGGCTGTCAGCTCGGTTACTTGGAGAATGGAGAAAAGGCCTTTTTAATCAAGAATTGGGAAGAATGGAAAGCATTCCTAATGAAAGCGAAACTCAAGACATTAGAGGGCCAGAATGTGCAAGTTTTAAATGAAAACGGGGAAGAACTTGGTTCCGGGATTCTTGCTGAATACCAAGTCGGAGATACTCCATTCCGAATTGAAAATTGTACCTTGATCACCTTGTTTGGCGAAAGGAAATTTGCAGCGGAGAAAATAAAGATCGTGCCAACTAATCAGTTCGGTTAAACAGTAAGAGCAGCGATTTAGCCGCTGCTCTTTTTTATTTACTCTTTTACAGATCATCCATTCCGCTGCTTTGTTCATTTTGTAGTTCCTTTCCAGATGAAAAAAGCGGTTGTCGCCAAACCGGTTGAAATCAAAGCGACAATAACCGCGCCATATACTCGCTCATCTTCCTGTCCGTAATAACCTTCAATCGCGTTTGAGAGGGCGACGACATTAACCGCTAGAAACAGAAAAATCGAGAGGAATGCGATTCTTTTTTTATCCATGTCTTACTTCCCTCCCAACCGCAAATACCTTTCCATCCTTGATTTCTAGCAGGATTTTCGGTAGCTCGCGCTGCGGCGGCCCCGCCATTGGCTGACCGCTGTCAACATTGAAATAGCCTTTGTGGCATGGGCAGAGAAGGACATTTTCTTTATGCTCGTAAAAAACAGGACATTGAAGGTGTGTACATTTATTATTATAGGCAACGAATTTGTCTTCCGGTGTTCTGACAAGAATGGCTGGCTCAGTCTTTGTCGGATAGTTGAAATTTCTTGATTCCCCGATTGCCAGATCATTCACATCAGTGACTTCCACGCGCTTCACTTCGCCGTTTTCATCCCGCAGGAATGTGAAGATTCCGAATGGAGTCGTCGCCAGCCCGATCGCAACGGTTGCACCAAAGGAAGCTTTCAGGAACGCCCTTCTGTTCAAGTGGACATCGTCTTTCCTGTTCAGGTTATCGATCAGCTTGATCATATCTGTATCATCTTCATGATGGTTCTTTTTTTCCTCACTCATCGGTAAATCCTCCTGTTCCTAAAGCTGAAACCTCGCATCGATGTTTTCTGCCAGATTCAGATATTCCTTGAAAAGCAGCGTGTTTTCCGCCGCAATCGCTGGAGTCTCACTCTCTCCATCTGCTTCCTGGATCGGCAGCTGCCCCAGCAATTCCGTGCCAAGCTGTGCAGCCAGCTCCTCCCCGCCGCCTTTGCCGAAAATATAATACTTCTGTTCGCTGTCTTCCGGTTTGAAGTAGGACATATTCTCAACCACGCCGATGACCTCATGCTTGCTCTTGATCGCCATCGAACCTGCGCGTTCCGCAACGAAGGAGGCCGCTTTGTGCGGAGTGGTCACGACGAGTTCCTTGCTCTGCGGGATCATCAGGTGCATATCAAGCGCAACATCCCCCGTTCCAGGCGGCATATCGAGGATAAAATAATCCATTTCTCCCCACAGCACATCCTCGGTAAAGTGCTGAATCATTTTTCCAAGCATCGGTCCGCGCCAAACAATCGGTTCATTATCCTTCACAAGGAAGCCCATGGACATTACTTTAATGCCGTACGCCTCAACCGGGATGATTTTTCCGTTGAACGTTTTTGGTTTGGTATCTATATTCAGGATTTTCGGGATACTGAATCCATATATATCAAGGTCAATGATCGCCACTGACTTGCCAAGCTTTTGCAATGCGAGTGCAAGATTAACCGATAACGAAGACTTGCCGACTCCACCTTTTCCGCTTGCCACCGCCAGGACATTACCTTTAAGCATGTTAACCACCTCTTTTTGACTTTCTTTAAAATCAAACTGGAAAAAATCATTGAAAATTTCCAGTTCGCCAATATAATTTTATTTTCGCCAATAAATCTTGGTTTTCGCCAATAAAATTATTTTTTCGCCAATAAACTTGTGAAAACCGCCAATAAAATCAGATTTTCGCCAATATCATAAAAGACGGAGACGAATCTTATGAATTATGATTGTGAATCTGTATAAACACCGAAAAATTCCGGTACATAATCCCATTTGTTGCCTTCTTGCGGCTTTTTGCCTTCGACAAGATTCATCTGCGTACGTTTTCTGCGCAATTGCTGCATTTCTTCAAAGTCGATGAAGCGAATTGCATCACTTGGACAAACAGATGCACACATTGGCGCGATATCGTTACGTGTTCGATCATAGCACATATCGCATTTGTACATTTTGTTCGTTTCGAAATCAAACTTAGGGATACCGAATGGACAGCCGAACGTACAGTTGCGGCAGCCGATGCATTTTTCTTCCATTGCCGAAAGCACGACGCCTTCTTCCGTGATCTGGATCGCGTTTGCCGGGCAGACGCGGGCACATGCCGGGTCTTTACATTGCATGCACAGCATCGGGAAGGTCTGGCGGGATTCGGTAAAGTCAACATATTCTACAAAGTTCCGTTCTTTTGCATCATGGTCGCCACACTCTCGGCAGGCTGCCTGGCAGGCACGGCAGCCAATACAGCGTTCAAATTCCAGGTACATAATTTTATTCATAACAGCCGTTCCTCCTATTTAGTCAGCTTTTCGAGTTTTACAGCACAGACTTTAAATTCAGGCATCCGCGAATATGGATCCAAGGCCGGACTGGTCAATTGATTGACTGATAGCTTTTTCCCCCAATGGTAAGGGACGAACATTGTGTCTTTACGGATTGCTTTTGTAATTTTTACCGGAGTGATCATCTCGCCGCGCGGGGTGGAAAGCTTCACTTTTTCCCCGTTCTCGACCTGGTACCGGCTAGCTAATTCAGGATGCATTTCTACGAATGGCTCAGAGCATTGCTCCATCAGGAAATCAACGCGTCTTGTCTGATTGCCAGTTAAATAGTGATAGACGACACGTCCTGTTGTCAGCCATAATGGATAATCCTTGGATTGAACTTCTGACGGTCCTTTAAAATCACAGACCGCCAAGTTAGCTTTTCCATCTTCCGTCGCGAAACGCTCCTGGAATACCGATGGAGTTCCTTTGTGGTCTTCCGTAGGTGCTGGCCAGAAAACGCCATCCTGCTCATCAATTTTTTCGTAAGTTACCCCAAAGTAGTCTGCTTTTCCGCCTTTTGAAGCAAGCCGAAGCTCGTCAAAAATCTCTCTTGGTTCGTTGTAGTCAAAGTATTTTCCTTTTCCTAGCCGTTCTGCAATCAAGCTCATGATTTCCCAGTCAGTCTTCGATTCGCCAAGTGGCTCGACTACTTTACGAATTCTGATCACACGTCCTTCGATGTTCGTTGTTGTTCCCTCATCTTCAGCCCAGGTTGCAGCCGGAAGTACGACATCCGCTAGCTCCGCTGTTTCTGACATAAAGAAATCATTTACAACCAAGAAGTCGAGCTTCTCTAATGAATCTTGGACATAGTTGATATTTGGCGATGAAACAACCGGATTCGAGCAGATGACATGCAAAGCGCGGATCGTCTTGTTTTGCATTAGATGGAACATTTCATATGCAGATACGCCCTCTTTCGGCATTTCTTCTGGCTTGATGCCCCAAACTCCTGCAACATGCTCCACATCCTGAGGATTTGCAATTTTACGGTATCCGGGAAGAGCATCTGCCTTCTGTCCGTGTTCGCGACCGCCCTGGCCATTGCCCTGACCGGTAAAAGTAGCCACACCTGAAGCGAATTTTCCGATTTGTCCTCTTAGTAATGCCATGGATGTGTATAAGCTTACGTTATCAACACCCGCAGTCTGCTGTTCCGCTCCGCGCGCAAACATGACGACTGAACGAGGAGATTTCCCAAAGATGTGTGCAGCCTTGATAATTTTTTCTTCTGCCACACGGGTAATTTTCGCCGTATATTCTGGGGTGAATTTGGCTGTCATTTCTTTTAGTTCTTCGAAATTATTGCAGCGTTCCCGGACATACTCGTGATCGACATAATCATGCTTAATCAAAAGATGCATGATGCCATTTGCCAGCGCTGCATCTGTTCCTGGCAGAAGATCGAGGTGAACGTCTGCCAAGCGGGCAGTTGTCGTTTCCCGAGGGTCAGCGACGATAAATTTCGCACCTTTATCCTTCGCTTTCCAAAACCACTGAATGCTTGTCGGGTGGCATTCCGCAGTGTTGGATCCTGCCATAAAAAAGGTATCTGAATGCTCAAGCTCCGTCCAAGGAAGTGTTGAGCCGCGGTCCATTCCAAGCGTTTTGTTAAAACCACCAGCAGCAGAACTCATGCAATAGCGACCATTGTAATCAATATAGCGAGTTCCAAGACCTACGCGGGCGTATTTGCCGACAAGGTAACATTTTTCATTCGTCATCGATACGCCGCCGTAAACGCCGATTGCATCTTTCCCGTAATTTTCCTGGAGTCCTCGATATTTGCTTTCAATCAAGTCCAGCGCTTCCTCCCAAGTTGCTTCGACGAACTGGCCGTTCTTTTTAATCAAAGGGGTCTTAATGCGGTCTGGGTGATCAATTGTCTGGTAAGCCGTTACCCCTTTTGGGCACATTTTCCCTTTTGTTAAAACCCAGTCATAACGTGGTTCCACACCGACAACCTTATTGTTCTTTTCATCAACACGAATGTGCATGCCACACTGCATGCCACAATAGCAGCAATGCGTTGAGACAAGCTTTTCCCCTTTGCGAATCTGGTTCTTTACGCCTTCTTTAACGAGATATTGGTTCATCGATTTTTTCCTCCTTTGCATCCTGGTCAAGTCCATAGAACTCTTCCGAGCGTTTTTTGCTGAAGCCTGATAAGTGAATTCCATTATTTGTGTTTACTGGTCCGTATGGGTTTCCTTGTGGAGATTCAAGATTCATTTGCTTCATTGCCCTCATCCTCCGGCGGCAGCCTGTGCAGTAATCGGAAAGATAGGTGCCATCAGCAAGCTGCAAATCGAAATTTTGGCTTTTTAAAATAGCCTGGACATCCGCGATCTGGTCATCATTGCTGTATGGCTGTCCGCAGCTTTTACATGATTTTGTATCCACCTTTATCACCTCTTGATAACTCATTGGTACAGCTGTAGCGAGCGGTCTTATTGGCACGTGAAATAATTTACCAAACGGAAAGTACATTAGCATAATGATAACTGTAACCTGGTGAATCAATGACATATAATGGTGCATCCAGCCACCCAGGAAAGTGTACATGATGGTTAAGAACAACCCTGTAACTGTTACTGCCAACAGAATAATCAATGGCAAAATATCGAACTCGAAGCGCTGTGTGACCTTTACATCGTAGTCAGTAATCCGTCGGTAAAGGGCCATCCCCGTGCCGATTAACACCATAATCGCTCCGATATTCAGGCCGTTGTAGACTATTTCTGCAAAAATCCCGTCCGCTGCCATCGTGATGGTTGGCATATCGAACACGATAATTTGGTATGTTTCCGAATCGATCAAGTCGAAGCGCATCCATCCAAACGTCAATCCGAAAGTGATCCCAAATGAAATGATACAGCCCCATGAAATCATCAAGTGCTGAATCCCACGGTATAATCCGCGCTTAAAAATGAATTTCTGCAAGATGATGTTATCGATCAATGTTCTGACTAGCGCTTTTCCATTCCGTTTCATTCTTTCTTTCGTAAAAAGATTCCCGATGCTTCGTTTAGCCACTCTGTTCGTCGCTTTGCGCCACATCCAGAAGCTCATCCTGATTGTCAAGCCAATCGCGAAAACCGCTGACGAAATGGCATATCCCAAAAGCGCCATGTCAATATGGACAAAGTTTGAAGTGGAAAACCACATAGAGAAAAATAAAATCATCACAGCGACAAAGGAATACATACTTGTTTTGGAGTAAAAGGATTTCTCGAATTTATACAAGCTTGCTACCTCCAGTAAAATCGTACTCGATTTAAAAAATAGGAAAAACAGATAAAATAGGGTGAAATTGTAAATAAATTGTGGATAGTGAAAAATTGATAGGCTCCTATTTTCCAGCCCTACCCTCACTGAACACCTTACGTACCTAAATCTTAAGGGAGGCAGATTAAAAGATATGTGAAGTCCGTCACACCATTCTAACTGGACACAAAATCGTAATAAGTTTTCGTCGGAGTTAACAATTCTATTTAGTAAAGTGGAGTTATTAGTAGCAAGGCAAAGTTTTCCTTATACTAGAACTATCAAGCCAAGAAAGGTTGGGAATTATGGACAATTTCAAAGCTTTTATCGTAAACAAAAAGGAAGAGGATTTTTCTGCTGAAGTAAGGATGATTCAACAGAAGGACCTTCCTGAAGGAGATGTGCTGATCAAAGTCGCCTATTCCAGTGTCAACTATAAGGATGGGCTGGCGAGCATCCCAAACGGCAAGATTGTTAGGTCTTACCCTTTCATCCCTGGAATCGACCTTGCCGGGACAGTTGTCTCCTCTGACGACAGCCGTTTCAAGGAAGGGGAGGCAGTGATTGCGACCAGCTATGAGATAGGTGTTTCCCACTATGGTGGGTACAGCGAGTATTCGAGGATACCAGGGGATTGGATTGTCCCATTGCCTGAAGGTCTTACTTTAAAAGAAGCAATGGTTTTCGGAACCGCGGGATTTACGGCAGCCTTGTCTGTCCATCGACTGGAAGAAAACGGTCTAACTCCGGAAAAAGGAAAAGTCCTTGTGACAGGAGCAACCGGCGGAGTTGGCAGCGTAGCAGTCGCGATGCTCGCCAAACGCGGGTATCACGTGGTAGCGAGCACAGGAAAACAATCAGAGCATGAATACCTCCGTAAAATCGGGGCAGCAGAGATCATCAGCCGGGAAGAATTAGTCGGAGAAAAAATAAAACCTCTTGATAAGCAGTTATGGGCAGCGGCTGTCGACCCAGTTGGCGGCAAGACATTGTCGGCCATCCTGCCTAAGCTCGATTACAACGGTTCAGTCGCAGTCAGCGGGTTGACCGGCGGAACAGACGTCCAAACAACGGTATTCCCGTTCATCCTGAGAGGAATCAACCTCCTTGGCATCGATTCCGTATACTGCCCGATGAAAACAAGAAAGCTTCTATGGCAGCGAATGGCCACAGATTTGAAGCCGGAGGGACTGTTGGATACCATCAAAAGTGAAGTGTCATTGGAAGAATTGCCAGCCGTCCTTACACGCATTTTAAAAGGCGAAAACCGCGGCAGAACCATTGTGAAGATTAACCCAACCGACTTCTAGCAGGAAAAAACAGCCCGAATTCTGTGAATTCGGGCTGTTTTTCAAGCTTCTTGGAATAACGAGAACACCTAAAATTTTGAAAGTTAAGGAACTTGATTTTTGTAATTTGTTAGTTTTTATTTAATGGTCAAATCAAATATTCCAGACATTAGAATTAATTAACGACTATTTTGTGACGCAATTTTGAACTGTTTAAAAACATAATAAAACCGTTGATAATTCGTTGACTGCATATGTGTAAGCGTTTATAATTTCATTATCGAAACGTTTCGATAAGATTGGAGGAATATAGATGGCTCACGTTAAAATCGGAGAAATATTAAATAAAATGACTTTAGAGGAAAAAATTAGCCAACTTATCCAATTAGCAACTCCGTTTTATAAGGGAGCTTCTGATGGAGGGAAAATAACAGGACCACTTGAAGAAATGGGGATATCAGAAGAAATAGTTAGAAATTCAGGTTCTGTGCTTGGTGCATCAGGTGCAAAAGAAATAATTAGAATCCAAAAGAAATATTTAGAAGAAAACAGAAACGGCATTCCTTTATTATTTATGGCTGATGTAGTACACGGCTTCAAAACCATCTTCCCCATTCCGCTTGCAATCGGCTGTTCATGGGATGCTGAATTAGCCGAAAAGTCAGCATCAATTGCGGCGCATGAAGCAGCAGTATCCGGAGTTCATGTTACCTTCGCTCCCATGGTTGATTTGGTTCGCGATCCGCGGTGGGGACGAGTAATGGAATCTACCGGTGAAGATCCATACTTAAACAGTCTATTTGCAAGAGCCTTCGTACGTGGTTTCCAGGGTTCTGATTTAACAAATGACTATACACGGGTTGCCGCATGTGTCAAGCACTTCGCAGCATATGGTGCCGCTGAAGGAGGACGTGATTATAATACAGTCGATATGTCTGAAAGAACACTTCGTGAACAATATCTTCCTGCCTATAAGGCTGCTCTTGAGGAAGGCTGTGAGATGGTCATGACTTCTTTCAATACTGTAGACGGAATTCCGGCAACTGGAAATAAACCCCTGATGCGTGGTATTTTGCGAGATGAGTGGGGTTTTGAAGGGGTTTTGAAGGGGTTTTGAAGGGGTTTTGATATCCGATTGGGATGCCATCAGAGAGATGATCGACCATGGTGTCGCAAGCGATGAAACGGAAGCGGCCTTGCTTGCAATCGAAGCGGGTGTTGATATTGACATGATGACACACTGCTATGTAAACAACCTGAAAAAGCTTATCGACAATGGAGTGTTAGAGGAGAATCTCATAGATGAAGCCGTTCTCCGTATTCTTCAGTTAAAAGCTAAATTAGGATTATTCGAGAATCCATACAGAGGAGCCGACGTAGATAAGGAAAAAGAAGTCGTTCTTTCTAATACTAATAGGAAGATAGCACGAGAAGTTGCAGCAAAATCCTGTGTATTGTTAAAAAACAATGGAGTACTTCCATTAAAGTCTAATCAGAAAATTGCACTTATTGGTCCGTTTGCTGAAAACAGCGATATTCTGGGATCCTGGTCTTGGCATGGTAAAAGAGAAGACGCAGTGACACTCCGTGAAGGTGTCTTGAAAAAAATTGATACCTCTCTCGTTCTCAGCTCCAAAGGCTGTGAAATAGATGTGGGGACTGAAGAACAATTAATAGCTGCTATTGAAATTGCAAAGGGAGCAGATATCCTGGTCCTAGCACTCGGGGAGAAATCAGAAATGAGCGGAGAAGCCAACTGCAGGGCTAATATCAAACTGCCGCGAGTCCAGATTGAACTGGTCAGGAAGCTTCATGCACTTGGAAAACCAATGGTAGCAGTCCTCTTCAATGGGCGGCCGCTTGATCTTCATGGAGTAATTGATGAAGCAGATGCAGTTCTTGAAGCTTGGTACCCTGGAACTGAGGGTGGCGTAGCAGTTGCTGACATTTTATTCGGCGATATAAATCCCTCTGGACGCTTGTCAATGTCATTCCCTTATTCAGTTGGTCAGATTCCTGTTTACTATAATAGCTTTAACACTGGCCGCCCAAAGGCAAATGATGAAGATGATCAGGCTTATGTCTCAAAATATCTTGATATACCTAATAGCCCACTGTTTCCTTTCGGATTTGGTCTAAGTTATTCATGCTTTGAGTACAGTAATCCTGCTATCTCATCAGACGAATTCAATCCTGATTCATCAATCACTGTTTCTGTGACTATAAAAAATACAGGTAGTGTTTTCGGTGAAGAAACTGTTCAACTTTATCTCCGAGACATGTCAGGTGAGGTAGTTAGACCTATCAAAGAATTGAAAGCATTTAAAAAAATTGGATTGGAACCAGGGCAGTTGGAGAAAATTACATTCACCATTACTGAAGATATGCTTAAATATCATCATGCCAACACGGAGTATAAAAGTGATCCAGGATTATTTACAGCATATATAGGGCCAAACAGCCTGGACGTCAAATCCCTTTCTTTTACTCTTAAAAAAACATAAATGGAGGCTATATCATGCCAATCCTAAAAGAATCAATGTTTACAATTGAAGAAGGCAAGTTCTGTTTCACATTTCTTAACACAGGTGACCTCTACATTGCAACACATGAACATATTATGCTAAACCAGATCATTGGCAACCCGGTGGACGGATCGCTAAATAATCTCTACTTACGTTTTTTTGATGAGCGGGAGGTTGTAGATGCAGTTCCATTATTAGGAGTAAAGTCAAAAAGCACATTAAAACACTCAGACAAGAAGGTTGTCTGGGAAGGCACAGCGAGACAGATATTATATAAAGTCACGTTCATTCTTAGCGAATCCGGCGTGTGGTTCTGGAATGTCGAACTAGAAGGTTCAGGTGCGGAGGTAGATGTAATTTACGCACAAGATATCGGCCTTGCCAGCCAGGGAGCAGTAAGATCCAATGAATCTTATATGTCGCAATATATTGATCATCAAGTATTTAATGATAATAATGGTTATGTCATTTGTTCAAGACAGAATATGCCACAGCCAGGAGGATTTCCCTACCTGCAGCAAGGTTCGCTTACAAAGACAACCGGCTATTTAACAGACGGTTTCCAGTTTTACGGATTATCCTACAAGGAAACTAATAAGCCAGAAGCGCTGAAAAAATTAGAATTGCCAAATTATGTATATCAGTATGAATTTGCATTCGCTGCATTACAATCTGCCAAAGTTTTGATCGATGGCAAGGAACAATTCATTTTTTACAGTTTATTCAAAGAAAATCACACTGAAGCAGTTACTGAAATTGAATTTCGAGATGAAGTTGAAAAGACATGGAAAGCAATACAAACTACTGATAGTAATTGGAATGATGTTCCACAGATTCATTTATCAGAGACCTTTGGAAGCCCAATTAAAACTGAAAAGTTCACCAGTGAAGAAATAGACAACCTTTTCCCCAAGCGGATCCTCGAGGAATCTAAAGACGGCACTCTGCTCAGTTTCTTTACTGCAACATATGAACATATCGTTCTAAAAGAAAAGGAACTTTTAGTTGAGCGCCCGCATGGAACAATCGTGATGACAGGAAACAATGATTCCATAAAATCCAACACTTTGACGACAACATCCTATATGTATGGAATTTTCAATTCCCAAATCGTTGTTGGAAATACATCCTTCAATAAAATGGTGACAAATGCACGCAACGCGTTAAACGTTCTGAAAACCAGTGGTCAGCGACTCTATATCGAGCTTGAAGGCAAGTTTCGACAATTAACTATGCCTTCACTGTTTGAAATGGGATTCAATTACACACGCTGGTATTACAAATTTGCTGCAGACACCATCATTGTTACGAACTTCACTGCTGTCGATTCACCAGAGCTGATCCTGAACGTGAAATCATCACTAGGAAAAGATTACCGTTTCATTGTTACGAATCAGGTGACGATGAACGGAAATGAGTACGAAGTGCCTTTCCATATCGAAAATGAAGGCCAGACAATTACCTTCCGTGCTGACGAAAGATCTGATAGTGGCCAAACATACCCTAATCTTAGTTATCGCCTCCATTTGGTTGGTGCAGAGATGAACTTGGCAGGCGAAGAAGTATTTTCTCCAGACTTTGCAACCGATGTCTCAAGCTTGGTTGTATTGAAACTGGAGAAGTCCTCCCAATGGACAATGACCATCCAAGGACTTCTTCATGGTGAAGAAATCCCTCTGTTCAAAGGAACAAAGGGCGAAGAGATTGCTAAGTACCGCAGCTATTTCAAAAAAGTGATGAACGACTTTAAGTTATCAAAAGATAATTCCGGAGATTCAATCGAAAAAGTTAATGCGCTGGCATGGTGGTATACACACAATATGCTTGTTCACTTCTCTGTCCCCCACGGCCTTGAACAATATGGCGGCGCCGCTTGGGGAACCCGGGATGTTTGCCAGGGGCCAGTGGAATACTTTCTGGCAAACCAAAATGACTATACGGTAAAAGAAATTATTAAAACTGTTTATAAACACCAATTTGAGGATGATGGGAACTGGCCGCAATGGTTTATGTTCGATAATTATTTCCGGATCCAAGCAGATGAAAGCCACGGGGATATTATTGTCTGGCCATTAAAGGTCCTCGCAGATTATTTAAGGGTAACCAGTGATTTTGCTTTTTTAAAGGAAAAAGTTCCTTATACGATAAGAGGCAGCTTCCTGTTCACTGAAGAGGAAGCGACGATTCTTGAGCATGCGAAGAAGGAAATCCAGTATATTAAGGACCACTTCCTGCATGATACTTTCCTTTCTTCCTATGGAGACGGTGATTGGGATGATACGCTTCAGCCTGCAAACGCACAATTGAAGCAATATATGATCAGCAGTTGGACAGTATCCCTTACGTATCAAGCACTGAATACTCTTTCGAGTGTTCTTGAAAGCGTTGAAGCAGATGAGGCAAGGGAATTAAAGGCACTGGCTGATGGCATTGAGACAGACTTTAACAAATATTTGCTGCAAACCGATGTGGTTCCTGGGTTCGTCTATATGGAGGAGCCCGGAAAGCTAGAATTGATGGTTCATCCAGAGGACACAAAAACGGGTATCCATTATCGCCTGTTGCCAATGACAAGAAGCATAATCAGTGAATTACTGACACCAGAACAGGCAGAGAACCATTATAAGTTGATAAAGGAAAAATTGTACTGCCCGGATGGCGTTCGCCTGATGAATCGTCCTGCCCAATATGAAGGCGGCGTTAGTACCAACTTTAAACGGGCAGAACAGGCAGCGAATTTCGGACGTGAAATCGGGCTTCAATATGTGCATGCTCACATCCGCTTTGTTGAAGCAATGGCGAAACTCGGCAAGACTAACGAAGTATGGAAAGGGTTGGAAATGATCAATCCAGTCCGTCTCCAGGATGCTGTACCAAATGCAGAATTACGCCAAAGCAATGCATATTTCAGCAGTTCAGATGGTAAATTTAATAACCGCTACGAGGCACAAGAACGATTCGATGAATTAAGAAAAGGTACTGTCCCTGTAAAGGGCGGATGGCGTATCTATTCTAGCGGTCCTGGGATCTATATGAATCAGTTGGTCTCAAATAGCTTGGGAATACGCAGGAAATCAGGGGATCTTATCATTGACCCAATTCTTCCTTCCGAGTTGGATGGCTTAAGGTTTAAATTCACCTATCAAAACAAGCCGATAACCTTTAACTACCATTTAAAAGGCAGCCAAAATCAAACTGTCGAAATTAATGGTGAAAAAATCGAAGCAATTGCTCTATCAAACCGTTATCGTCAAGGAGGCTTCCTAATCAGCAAGGAATTGCTTGACGAAAAGCTTTTGGCAAAAAACAATATGATTGATATATATATATGTAATGAAGCTTTGTAATCTTTTAGGATAAATTCAAGCCAGCAGCCATTGTTTTGCTGCCGGCTCTCTATGCACTCTAATACTGTATGAAACTATGGAAACAGAGTTATAATAAAAGGATAGTTCATGCAATAGATAGGGGAGAACGAAGTGGCAGGCATAAAAGATATCGCGAAGAGTGCGGGTGTTTCAATTTCTACTGTTTCATATGCTTTAAATGGCAGCTCTAAAGTCACAGAGGAGACGAGAAAAAAGATATTGGCAGTTGCAAAGGAATTAAATTATATTCCTAATGCAGCTGCCCGTAACTTAAAAAAGCGGGAAACAAGGATTATAGGAGCATTTTTAACAGACTATAGCGGATCCTTTTATGGACAACTTCTGCAGGGAATGCGTGAAGCACTTACCAAAAATGGTTATGAGTTGATTGTTTGCACTGGAAAACAATCCCACAGATTCTTACCTGAACGGATGATTGATGGAGCAATCATTTTGGATGCGAATTTTGATAATTCTGAATTAATTTCATATGCGGAGCGGGGTCATAAAATTGTTGTGTTGGACCGTGAGCTCGATCACCCTAATATCACCCAGGTCCTCCTTGACAACAAAACCGGAGCAGCACTGGCGATTGGCAGGCTTATTGAAGCAGCATTAAAAAAAATCTACGCAGTAACAGGCCCATCTGATTCCTATGATTCCATCAAACGTCTTGAATCAGTCAGGAGCTTGATGACTCAGCATAAAGACATTCAGTATACCGAGATTCCTGGTCATTTCAACAAAGAATCAGGGGAACAGGCGGCGAAACAAATTACCACTGGATTTAATGGGCCTGTTGGAGTGTTCTGTTTCAACGATGAAATGGCCATCGGCATGTACGATTATTTGTCTAAAACAGAGTATGAAATCGGCAAAGATATCAATATCATTGGTTTCGATAATATTGAAGTATCGGCATATATTGTTCCGAGACTGACAACGATTGCCTATTCAAAGAAAAGCTGGGGTGCTCTTGCCTCAGATGCCTTACTGGCTACCATCAGCGGAGTGGAAGCAGCTCAGAAAAAGCAAGTCATCCAGGTAAGCCTTTTTGAAGGTGATTCGGTAAAATAATAAATCTCATTAAAATTGTGGGATAATGGGAAAAAGCTTGGTCATTTGAGCAAGCTTTTTCTCTAATTAACAATGTCAAGCTGCTATCGGATCATAAAATCCTCTTCTAAAAGCAGATATTCAGCCTCGCTGGCAATCTTATTACTGTGGAAATGGTCACGTATTATTCCATCCAAAAGATAATTCGTAACTGAAACCATGATCATTCCCTGGTCCAGAGCAAGATAGGCTTCTGTAACCCTATTGGTATTCAAATTGACAGAATCATAGAATCCATACTTGCCGTAGATTTTCATTTCCTTTAGCACCTTTATATTTTCCATGACATCTTGCTTTGCATATTCAAGGGCAAGAAATGATGCATATGCTGTAACGGTGCCATCATCCTTATAGCCGGAAATTCCTAACGGAGTAGCAGCAAATTCACTATACCCATCAGGAGTGGCTGCCGGAGATAAACCCCAGGCAGAGTATCCCTTCTCCTTGGCATATGCAATTTGAAGGTTGACGTAATGCTGATTGTTCAAACCAAGCCCATTCTTCCCAAGTTCTTTCTCTTTCATGATCATCCCGGGCATCATAGCCTCGAACATACTTCCGCCCCATGTGGGAACATATTTCACTCCGTTGTATTCATAATGTCCTTGGAACAAGTCAATCCCGTGATAATTCCGCATTTCTCCTTTTGGAGTCTGGGATTGCCAGTTATCTTTTGCAGGCTGAGTGCGATACATTTTCCACCAATGATCTGCGCTAACATCCCCTTTTCCAATTGCTATATAACTGCCCAGACGAGGTTCTGTATAAAAAGTTCCATAGTGATGTCCGGTGTATTCTCCTTTATCCACAAAATATCCTCCGCGGAACTGACCAACTTTTGGATCATATAAAGCAGAAAAATCCATACTTTTTACAATTTTGCTAGTCTGGCTCTGCAAGGAGGGGTATGCTTGGCCGGAAGTAATCAAGCCTGCTGACAGCCAACCATTGTCAACCTGGGAAATGAACTGACCCCAGTCCTTCATTATTGACCCATCTTTCGTATAATACCAATTATAGTAAAGGCCGTTCCATTTATCCATCTTCTCCAGTGTGTTCAGTATCTTTTGAATACGGCTGATTGCTTCTTTCCCGGAAATAAAACCTAGTTCATCCGCTGAAATAGTACTCAGCATATACATAGCTATATTGGTCGGAGATGTATGCTTGCCTTCCTCTAGGTCTTCATTTTTTATTCGGACAATATCATAAGGCAAGCCAGTTTCATAGTCCGTGAAATCCTCAAAGTAGCGATACGTGTCTTCTGCGATCGTTTTTAGTTCCTTTTTAAAATTCCATTCCTCCTTCGCCTTGTTTATTGCAGACAAAATTAGTGATGTTGCGACTACAACAACAAAGACTAAAATCAGGATCGAGATTTTCTTTTGTTTACGCAACATAGTGTTTCACCTCCTTGAATAGGAACAAAGCATATGTGGTATAGACTTGTATAGCTTAAGCAAAATGGACAATCAGTTGGTCATTAACCTTGCTATGATTCTTTGAAATTACTTTCACTAATGTTTCTTCAAACTTTAACTCGTAGTTTTCAGAAGGTTTTATTCCAACTCCTGCTTTGAAGGCGATTACATCCTGGTTTTGTGTCAGACGGAATTCAATTGAATCTTCCTTAATAGCTATGATTTCAGCTGTAGACCATACGATTTTCCTGTTACCGAATGCCATATTGAAGGGAAGCATGACGCCCTCTTTGCACTGAAGGGTTATTTCTTTCCCACCGAACAAAACTGTACCTTGTTCACAGATATGGAAGCTCTTATCAAAACCGTCTAGATTCAGCAGATGGATGAATCTTTCCCCTTCCTTGTTGGCTGTAGACGTCATGAAAATTCCATGATCTTTGAAATCATGTGTTAACTTAGCCTTTGCGCCTAGCCTTTCTAGTGCCTCCTTGATAAACTGAAAATCTCCAGGGAGAGCTCCGGCAATAACAATGGCTCCTCCCTTTCCATTGCTTGTCTGAAAACCACAAACTTCATCGGTTCCATATACTCTGAAAAGCGGAGTGGTTTTGTCCACGTCAAACACCTGAGCAAAATATGAACGAATCTCCGGTCTTGGAGCAGCCCATCCGTCTGCATAGAGGGATAAGTAAAATTCCCCAGAATCCCTCAGTATTCCCTTATGCTTAACGCCAAAGGCATCTGCCAGAATCGTGCAGTCCTTTCCCTCCATATCATATTGTGGAACCTCTCCATAAAGAAGAACTCCGCCTCCTGTTTCCATATACTCCACTAGCTTTAGCTGGATATTCGCACTCATATACCTGGCAGAAGGCAGCGCGAGAACCGGAGTTTCTTTAGGAGAAAGTGGCCTATTCTGGATATCTGTAGCTCCAAAACGATAACCTGATAGTAGCATTCCTCTCGCCATCATTTCCCATGATCCGGAGGCGCGATTAGCTTCAAGATTGGCGGTAATTGCAGCCATTTTCTCACTCTTTGCATAGCGGTATTCTGTCATATAATAATCCGGAATGAAAGCAAATTTGACATCATCTCGCTCCTCATCCATGGCAGCCGCCTTTTCTGCCACTGCCATTATCGTCCTGATTCCCCTAGCCATTCTCGGGAATGTATAATTAAGCTCGCCTTCAGGACTGACAGGTGCAGCAAAACCATGCCTTTCGCCTGTAAAAGCGATTCGGTCATTTCCATCATTAAGAGGGACATCCCACCGAAAGTTATAACCACCTGTGAACAGGTAATAATTGATCATGCGATTTCCCTGAGCAATGCACATTCTCGCCTTCAGATCAGCTGCTGATGGATCATATCGGCCACCGTAGGTATTTCCAAAATTTCCATCACCGCAATTGAATTCTACGGATGTCAGCGGCTGATCCGGAAGATGGACTGAATCCATGAAACCATTGATCAAATAAAGATCCTGAAAGTTATTCATCTCTAAATCTCCAAAATAGATATCAGAGCCTGATAGATAACCAGGTCCCTGGGTATATGACTCGTACAGCTGACTAATGCCAATGGGGAATGTGAAACCTCTCAGGCCGCCCGTCCCGTGAATATTCACAACGAAAGGAATATTTTTCACTCCGTACTCTTCAGCATAGCCACGAAGGGTGGCGACATATCTGGCAAAACGATTTCTCATATAATAACCAAGATCTTTCATAAGCTGCGGTGCATAAGATTCCTTTGGTGACCGAATCGCATTATTTCGCGCTTGCATTTCGCGTAAATCAAATGGATACCTTTCAGAGAGTACCTCAGGCTTATATTCTTTTTCGAGCCATGCAGCAAAATCCATTAGGACGTTTTCAGTCAAATCAGGTGTATTGCTGACCCAGGAAAGCATACCAATCTCATTATCAAGTTGGAAAGCGATGATTTTTCCACCATTTTGGTGAAGGTGGGGGGTTACCGTTTCGACAACTGCCTTATACCACTTCTTTGCAGCATTTAAAAAGCGCGGAGCCAGATAATCAATAGTCTTCGTAGTCGCTGTCTTTTTGTTCCAGCCTGTCGGAATAACTTCTGGATATTTTTCATAAATCCAAAATGGTAGTCCCTCATTTTTCATTTCCGCCATAATAAATGGGCCCGGGCGAAGGAAAAAGTAGAAATCATTCTTTTCACAAAGCTCAATGAACCCTTTCAAATCCAGTTCGGGACGAGTTTTACCGATAAGGTCAATCTTCCCTTCTGTCGGCTCGTGGATCAACCAGGGAACATATGTAGAAACAGCGTTGCAGCCGGCAAGCTTTAATTTATCTAAGCGATCCTGCCATTCACTTGGTGGGAGCCTAAAATAATGGATTTCTCCAGCCATGATAAGCTCAGGTTTACCGTCTATAACAATTTGTTTGTCTTTGATTTCTATCACCGCTAACACTTCCTTCCCTTAGCATTCTGCATTTATCAATTAATAGACTAATTTTTTCGAACTTCGTTGTTAAGTAAAAAGATAGCGGCCAAAAAAGCATTCAAGTTTGTATAGTCTTCCCTCACAAAGATCCGGAATCCTTTTTATTCCAATCCAGCAACTTAATTCCTTTTTGAACAACTTTGTTTTTCATATATAAGTCCCAGACAAGGCCTGATCGGTAATTTTCAATCATTAAAAGAGTAATGCCTTTGTCGATTCCGATGACATGATTTGCGTACCACTCCGGGGTGACATCCAAATTATACGCATCCACAAAGCCGTATTCTCCCCATAGCTTTGAATGTTTGCCATAATAGTATTCCATAGCCGAAATCGATTCTTCTGGTGTAAAAACAATCGATCCTGCTGCTCCCGATGGCGCAACTGTTCCATCATTTTTTGATGTTACATTCGGATGATAAGGTGGTGTTCCTGGACCGCCATATCCATTTGGGGTAGAGCATGCTGTAAGACCCCATGAATTTTCGTGGTATGTTTTAAAATTTCCATGTTCATTGATACAATATTGACGGTTCGCCTTTGATGCTTTTACTGAATTCTCAAACCAATCGATTCCATCACTGTCGAGGTATTTGTTGAAATCGAACCAAGCATGGGAGTATTGGTGTGTGAACAGGCTGCCACCTGGTGAATTATAAAATTCATAACCGCCATATTCCCCCAGCCTTCTCTCAAAACCCTCATAGATCTTCACTGGGACAGGATGCGTCTCTGAAGCAACTCCAAGAATGTACTGCATCATTTGTTCAGCATACATGTCCCAATGGTGAAAGCCTCCTGTCTCCGGTTTGTAGCCCATGTAAAACTGATTGACTGAATGATCATAATACATCATCCAATCAACACGATCGTAGATTTTCTCAAAGAGTTCAGCAATCTCGCCACCAAAGTATTCAGCAGAGGTTATGGCTCCATTTAATAGGATAGAAGTATCAATGATGGAAGCACAATCATAAAAAGATTCATTTTTTTTGCCTGTTTCCATATTTAAAAAATGATAGAAAAAGCCTCTTTCATGTTCAACATTATTCCAGAAGGTCTTCAGGGTACCTTTTGTTCTTTCGTAACCTTCTTCTCTTGTGATCCATCCTCTTTCGATGCCAATTATTATTGCCGTAAGACCGAAACCTACAGAGGCAATACTCGCAACTTCCTTGTTTGCAGATTGATCCAGAATCAGTCCGTATCCTGGTGAATCAGGGTTCGTATTCGCTTCATTCCAGAAAAACTCAAAGCTTCTTTTGGCTTCTAATTCAATAACAAACGGCAATTTCCTCATAATAATTCCCTCCAAAGTCTAATATATTAAGTATTGAGTCTATTCACCCGTAATACCTGATCTGTCCACACCCTCGACAAACCATCTTTGGGTAATGAAATAAACTATAAGCAGCGGTAGTATGGAAAGCAAAGTTCCTGCCATCTTGATTCCTTCATTAAGCTTATTTCCACTAAGACCCATTTCTGCAGGAAACATTTGCTGATAAGTTGCAACGAACTTCTGTAGCTGCAGCGGCAATGTCGTTAGAGAATCTCCAAAATAAATGGCTGCCAGGTAGGTTTCATTCCAATACCATACGAACGAGAATAAGAATGAAATAATGATTCCTGGTACTGCCATTGGCAGAGCGATCGTGAAGAAAATCCTGAAATGACCGGCACCATCAATCTGCGCTGCCTCTTCCAAAGCTTTAGGCACCATCCTGAAAAATTGGTAGAAAATGAGGATGAAAATGGCACTGTTCAACCCCTGACCAAAAGCTGCAGGTAGCAGGAATGCATTCAGACTGCCCAGAATATTCAATTCGTTGAAGAAGATATATCTAGGAATCAACGTTACCTGTGGCGGAATGATGAATGTTGCGAGCACCAGTATAAATATTACTTTCTTTCCCTTAAAATCAAAACGTGCCAATCCATAACCGACGACAGCCCCAACAGCTGTCTGTGCTACAGCCGGAATTGCAGCTACATATAACGTTTCCAAAAGAGTCGGAATGAAATTAAGAACCTCATACGCTCTTTTATAGTTTTCTAGATAGAGCTGAGTAGGTATCCAGTTAACAAGTGGATTTAGGAGATCATCCAAGCTTTTGAAGCTGTATGATCCCATGTAGATCAAAGGATAGATGTATACAAATCCAATTCCTACAAGCAGTCCGTAAATCAGCAATTTAAAAAGAATTCCGTCTGTTCCCTGCATTCCAAGAATCATTCTTTTCATTTTTATATAATAATTAGTAAATAGCTGCCTCTTTGTTTTCTCCATTCAAATCCCTCCATTTATGAGTATTTACTTTTCCCTTTGAATGACATCGCACCTACGGTCAGAGCCAGGGCGATTGCAATGATAAGAAAGTATATCCATGACAGGGCTGATGCATAGCCAAAACCCGTATCCACCTTGAACATATTTTTCTGGATATGCTCAATAATGGGATTCAATGAAAAAATGGAGAACATAACAATCGTATAAATCGTGTTGACTATGATCATTGGTGTAATACTTGGAAGTGTAACCTTCCAAAACATTTCCCAGTTCGATGCTCCATCGATTTTTGCAGCCTCATAGGTTTGCTGGTCCATCTTCTGAAGGGCTGCAAGGAAAATAAGAATTTGAACACCTGAAAACCAGAGGATAACAATCAAGTTTTTAATCAGATAGAGAAGCATTCCGTTGAAAATGCCTTCAGGGTTCGCGTTTAACATTTGATAAATTGCATATTGCTCGATTGATGGTATTGTTGTGACTCCCTGGTCCATTAATTCCTTGATAACCGGCCCGCTAGCAATAATCACCGGCAGGAAAAATACTGTCCTGAAAAAGCTCCTGAATTTAACTTTCTGGTTAAGAAGCAAGGCAATGATCAAGGAAAATACAATAATAATCGGTACTGATATGACCATTTCTTCAATGTACTGGGTCAATCGGTCCATAAATATCGAATCTCCGGTAAAAGCAAACTGATAGTTTCCAAACTTTACAAATTCAGTTCTGATTCCGCTCGTCGTAATCTTTACACGATGAAAACTCAAATACAAAGAATACAGAAGGGGGAGAGCAGTGAATACAAGAAATCCGATGATCCATGGGGAGACGAATAGCAAGCCAATCATTCTATTTCTTGATGCTAATTTGCTCTTCACTTTGCTCCCTCCTCATTTGTTTCAACAACGAACCCTTTCGCTGGAACATTAATTTCCTGGCTGCTGTAAGGTTTGTTTGTATAGTTCACCACGATTTTCACCCCATTTGCATAGGTGACCTCACTGATACCCTTTGCCGGAATATATCTTGAAACAATCTCTTCTCCTTTTACCTGACCAAGACTTTCTTTGATTACGTTATATTGTTGCACAACATCATCTTTCCAAATGGAATACTCAGAAGTATACACATCCTTTGAAGCCGTCTTCCTTAGCAATTGGGAAGGCTCTGAAGTCAGCAAAAAGGATGGATAAGCTCCATACTCTATCATCCTCAGCAGCTCATCCTCCGGATCAGAATGAAAGTTGGAGAATGGGGCGTAATATGGAATGTAGCCTTTTAGCACGATTTGTAAAAATGGAACTGTGTCCGTTTCAAAAACGTAATTTGATGAATACATTGGAATGTCCAAATAGCGTTCCGTTGCTGCAAGAGCATAAGAATTCGGTTCATAGAGCGCTAGTCCGCCAACATGCTTTGACAGCACTTCATATAATTGGCTATATGTCTCCAGTGTTTCAATTCGGTTTGATTTTTTATCTTTGCTATAGTCAGAGAATGAGATGTATCCTGTTGCATCCAGGGCAAGATTCTTAATATTGTAATCACTATAATGCTCAATATCTTCCTTTGCCATTTCAAGTGACATCCCTGGGGAAAGATAAAATGCATTCAAATCTTTATCCTTATAAGAAATTGTCTCTGAGCTAATCTTTTTTGCTACGTCCTTACTTCCGGAGAATCCTTTGGCACCTTCGTAAGCCTTTGTATAATCCGTGGAAAAGTACATTGGTATATCTTTTTTGCTCAACAGATTAACTGTATCCTGTAAATCGGATATACTGCCAAGCTTTCTTTCAAAAGGAAATTTGGCCGGCAGGGTCCCAGTTAATCCGCCTTTCGACCAGCCTTTATAGATTACGAATTGATCTACCAGACCTTCTCCATTCAATTCCTCAATGAATCCAGGAATCTCTCCCACCTTCGTCATCGGAATGACAGAATCCCACAGGAGGCCTTTTTTTACTTCACCACCAAGGAATTCAAGACGGATATCTGCAGTGTCTTTTTGTTTCTCCAGCATTCCGTTTTCAATCAAATACTGTTGATATCGTTTTGCCATTCCTACATAATCTGCGTTTTCACCACTTAAAAAATTGTACTGTAGTTTTATATCAAAAGAATTTCGTTCTTTTTGATATACATTAATTCCATCCATGCTTTTACTTGTTGGCTGGTAATATTCATACCTGTAGTTATATTGGGAATGAACCCAATTCAAATCTGTCGACACACCAGCAGGGAATGCGACGATTTCACCGTACTCCTGCCCACTTTCAATGATGGAAACAAAACCGTTTTGTTTCACACCGTGGATAGCCCCGAATACTGGTATCTTAATAAGTTGAACAGGATTAACATATTTTACCGAGTTGAAGCTCCTATATCCATGATCTGGGCCGAAGATTGATCCTATAAAAGGAGAAGCAGATTTCTTGCTGCTTTTCTGATATCGAATCAAAGCACCGCTTCCATCAGGGATGAACATGTATCCATTGATTTCATTCTCATTCACGGCTCCAAGGAATGGGTATACCTTCATCGAGACAATCTTAGTTCTTTCGCCTTCTTTGACCTTTTCGTCAGGTATTGTCACTGTAATGCCTTCTTTAGTTAGTTCAACTTGCACATTGAAGGAGATCTTTGCCTGAAACAGATTCACTGAAGCTGTGAATCCCTGATCATCCCGCTGGATCTTTGGGCGTGTGTCATTTGTCAAAATGCTTTCCGTTTTCAGTTTACCTTTACGGTCAAGGTAGTCGATTGTAATTGCGGATTGCGCCAGTTCCGTCCATGTATCATTCAATCTGTATTCCTTTTTTGAATCTAATCCCGATTCCCACACATAACCTGTTTGTTTGTTCTCGATTTTTAAAGCAAGGGACTTTTCATCTACATATAATGCGAGATTCATATTTTCTGCAATTTTATTGAATCCTTCAAAGGAAACCTCTTTTTTAATAGGCTCCTGATCCCTTTCTGTAAGTGTATATTGAGCTGATCCATATTTCATTCCGCTCTCACTGTCATTTGTCATCGTTTCAGGAGTCGTCTCCGGTTCAAGCAGAGTTGTACTATCTGCTATCGCATGAATCGGCAGCAAAAGAAGTATAACTGCAATCCTCATTTTCTTAAACACGTAGCATAGCCTCCTTTATAATGGAATAGACAAAGTCGTAAACCTGACCAAAAAGAACAAAAACAATGAATATTACCAGAATCATAATGGCCATTCCAAACAGAGTAATAAAGATGTTTCTTACTGTCTCAGAGAAGGTATAATTGTGAATTTCTTTTATCATTATGGTTAGAATCATCAGGCACCATGCATAAACAATCCTTATTGCAAAGTCATAAATGAATGATTCATTTAGTGTCAGTACATTGGATATCAGGACAATTGGAAGAATGAAAACGATATACGGTGCCAAAGAGTAAATAGTCCCGATGTATATATCTTTAAATCTCCCTTCCCCATCGTTGATGGTACTGACTAGGTAGTTGACAATAATGAATAGCAGAATTGGCACAATGAGTTTAGTTGCTTCTGCTCCCAGATTCGTTTCACTTACATTCAGGCTGGTAAAGATAAAGCCAGTCTGAAATTTACTGATTAAATATTCAATGAACAGGACCATGTAAAAAATCGTTGCCGACAAAACCGAGGCATATTTTTTCCTTTTTAAATAATAAAAGCTATCGATCGGATGTTTGAAAAATTGAAATAAAAACAAGAGTTCATTAATCAATCTGATTCGTCTAATGGAACGGATTCTATCTATGGGTTTTTCCAAAAAAGCTGTTTTCCCATTCATATATTTCAAAAGAAAATAAATAACTGTAGCTGCAATTAGCCCTCCAAAAAAAGAACCGAGATATTTCTGCATCCAGGCATGGCGCACTTCCCAGAAAGCATCTGAGTAGCCTGACACATCTTCTGCGAAACGGAACTCTTCAAGCGATT
Organism: Mesobacillus subterraneus; assembly: GCF_000934845.1. Classification (GTDB taxonomy): domain Bacteria; phylum Bacillota; class Bacilli; order Bacillales; family Cytobacillaceae; genus Mesobacillus; species Mesobacillus stamsii. Next base: position 65,663 of record NZ_JXIQ01000016.1, on the reverse strand, counting down.
TTTCATAATCCTGCTGCTTATAATAAGCTCTACCCATTGCTGTATGTGCTAGACCGAAAGATGAATTTAGTTCAAGGACAGATTCCCAGTACTTCTGGCTTTGAACATATAGTCCTTCCTTGAACAAACCAATTCCCTCATGCACCTTATTGGCAAAGGCTGTTGCTTCAAAAACTTGGATCATGCCTCGTTCTTTATCCGATACATATAGTCGACCATTCTCGTCAATGGCCACTCCAGTCGGCTGTTTAAAAAGGCCAAGCCTGTTTGATCCATCATCTGTTCCACCAAATAAAAACAGAAGATTCCCGAAGCTATCGTATTCAGCTATTAATCCGGCGCTGGTGACTACAAAGATATTTCCATCTGTATCAATGCTAATGTCCTGAAGATTATTCGCAGCCATAATATCGGCGCTTAGTATATTTTTTCCGGCAACGTTCAGTTTTTTGATTACTTCGGTTTCAGTACCTTCTGTTATTGAATAAATTAAACCTCGCTCATCTAGTGCAATATTATCTGGAGCAGGCGGAGTTTTGAGAAACATGCCCGCCTTTTGCTGTTCACTAGTCAATAAATTTTTAACAAAAGAGGAGAAACTGACTTCTGTAGAATTTACTCCGTAGTACCCAAGAAACTCTCCTTTATTGCTCAACTGAATAATGCCGTTAGTAGATCCTTCCCCAATGACGTAAATATTTCCCCTTCGGTCTATGCCTACCTTTTGAGGTTTATATGGAGATGTCTTTCCGAATAGTGGGGACTCAGGTCTTCCGTAATCACCTTTTAGCTCCCCTTCATTTGAGAAACGGAAAACCTTTTCTTTACCGTAATCTGCGACAAAGATATCTCCTTCCTCATCTACAAATACACCGGTTGGCAGATCAAGTACGTTTTTTCCTATTAGCTTTTTAACTGTACCATCTAAATTCACAACTACAACTTGCTTATTTCCTGAATCTGCTATATAGATTCTGCCTTTTTTATCTGCATAGATATCTTCCGGGGCGACAATTTCTGCATTCTGTAAAAATTGGCCGAGCGGTTTGAATGCCGTCTGGGTTTCAATTAGGTTCCCGTCAGGTGATAATGTTTCGGTAATGTAGGGTGCAGAAGCAAAAGCATTGCTCTGCAAAGAAAAAATTACAATAAAGCAGAGACTGACGATGACTTTTTTAAATTGGTTCATTTCCCTCCCTCCTATCTGTTATTTAATTCCTGAGTGAGCCATCGTACTCATTACTTGACTCTGCAGGAAGATGAAGATCACCAGGTTAGGGATGAACATGATCAGTGATGCTGCTGCTGCCATCCCTTGACCCGCTACATTATTACCCGTCACCTGGGAGGCCAGTGTGGACATATAGAAGGAGAAAGTTTTTAACCCTTCATCATTAACATACAACGTAGATGTCTCCACACTGTTCCAAACTAATTGAAAACTCAAAATCGCGATTGTTGCTAGTGCAGGTTTCACTAGAGGGATAATGATCATGAGAAATATCTGAAAATCGCTCGCACCATCAAGCCTCGCTGCTTCCAACAATTCATCTGGTATCTGGTCAATGAACTGCTTAACAAGGAATAGACCGATCGGCATTGATAACAATGGAAGGATATGAACAATAAAAGTATTGATCAAGCCAAGGTTTTCAATCAATAAATATCTCGGTATCGCTACTGCAGCAGGAACGAACATCAAAGCCAAAGTATTTATTTCAAAAATCATTTTCTTCATTTTGAATTCTTTTTTGGACAAAGCATATCCAGCCATTGTACTGATCAGTACTGTTAAAAATACAACGATCAGGGTAATGACAATACTGTTAAATAGATAACGTGACATTGGAACGCCGGTTGCATTAGACTGGGCAAACAGGTCCGCGAAATTTTGAAGCGTAGGTTTTTCCACAAAAAACCTCGGCGGGTATGCAAATAATTCATCTATCGGCTTAAATGCATGAAAAATAATAAAAACGATTGGCAAAGCCATAAAAATTGCCAGTGGAATTAAAATTGCATAGAATTTCAATTGGCTTTTATGAAACTTTGACGGATTCATTTTAGTTCCTTGAAAGGCCGACATGCCTAATCACTCCCGTTAATTAATCCTTGTCACCAAATAATTTCCAAGCTACCTTTGAGAAGGCATAAACAATTAGAAGCAAGACAACTGATATTGCAGCCGCGTAGCCCATCTCATAACGGATAAATCCATAATCCTCTAAATGGTTGACCATCAGCTGGCCGGCATATTGCGGAGTTGGGTTGGCACCTGAAAGTGCGACCCCAATCGCTCCGGCCTGGAATGTTCCGACTACAGCCATAACTGCACCAAATAGCATTTGAGGCTTCATCGAAGGGATAGTAATATAGATGACCTCCTGGAAACGATTTTTGATTCCGTCGATATATCCCGCTTCATAAATTTCGGTATTGATGTTCAGTACACCGGAAAGCATTGCCAAAAATCCTACCCCCATGCTGCCCCAAAGTGTCACAACAATCATTATTTTCATCAAATATTCTGGTGACTGAAGCCACTGGATTGGTTCAAGCAATGCTCCCATGCTGATTAGTAAGCTGTTCAAATATCCGGTTTCATCACCGCTGAAAATGATGGTCCAGACAACTGCCATCGCAACGCCAGCAGTCATGGAAGGGGAATAGATGATCAATGCCAGTATGGTACGAGGACCTTTTGGTATCTGGGCAAGCAGCCAGGCGAGCACAAACGATAAAATATACCCTCCAGGACCGACAATCAGGGCAAATGTCAGTGTATTTGGAACAACTTTCTGCATAAAAACTTCATCTTGTGTAATCAGACTGACGTAATTGGCAAGACCAATGAAACTTGGTGCTTCAATCGCGTTAAAATAGGTGAAAGATAAAAAGATTGCCGCACCAACGGGAATAATGATGAAAGTTGTGAATAATAGAATATAGGGTGACAGGAATATCCAGTGATTATATTCACGCTGTCTAGTTTTCATACTTTGCTCTCCCCCAGCTTTCCACCATTTCTATGGAAGGAACCTGATACGACCTTACTATCTTGCCATCTTTCATATAACCAAATTCCTCCATTTTTCGGCTTATTTCTCTGTCTATGGCAATAACTGAATCATCCACTGTCGATCTTGCATTTTCTCCATCAAAGACTATTCGGTTCCAAATATTACTTAACTCACGCTCTACCATATAGGCACCTGGTGTTTTTGGCACTTCTTTCAAATATTTCCATTGCTTTAAAATAGTCTCTTTATGTTCATCTGGCCATGGTAGGTTTGCAAATGCCTCAAGATTGGCTGTATTCCACATATATTCTGGTCCGTACATCGTTTGAAGTGACGATGCAAACTCCGTCTGTGTTTCAGCATTAAGCCACCACTTCAACAGTTCCCAAGATTCTTCTTTATTTTTAGTTCCTTTGAAAATCATCGCAGATTGGCCGGAACCTGTCGCCCAACGTTCAATCGTTCCATCTCCCTGCTTTACTCCCGGATACGGAGCAATATCCCACCATCCGGCAATTTCTGGTGCAGCTGAAGTCAGTTGGACATAAGTTTGAAAACTTGAAATGCCAATTGGTAATGTAGAATAACGGAAATGATTATAGAAATTAGGTACCTGTAAAGGCATGCTATAAATCGTATTCAAGTCTGTCATGAACTGTATTGCTTTAAGCGCTTCTTCACTGTCAATATTTGTCGACATTCCATCTTTAGAATAAAGGTCTCCCTGGAACTGGTAGATGAATGGTGCTGTTGTCTGGAACGGTTTAAAACCAATCGAACCTGCGATTGGTGTGTAATAATTCATTCCAAAGCGCTGAAGCTCTGGTAGGATTCCGATTACATCTTCCCAAGAATCAGGAACCGGAATATTCAGTGCCTCCAATATATCCCGGCGATAAAACTGAACGAAAAAATCCTGAGTCTCTGGAAGAGCATACACAGAATCATCAATCATAAAGGGCAGGAATGCACCTGGTGAAAACTGTTCGCTATATTCCTCAAAATCAGCAAATTGCTTCAAATCTACGGCTGCACCTCGAATCGACAGTTCATAAGGGAGCCAGCTACTGATGCCAAGCGCGATATCCGGCTGTTTATTGGCAGCACTTGATAAGATTAGTTTCTGCTCATCTGGCATGATTGAAAATTTCACTTTTATGTCTGTTTGCGGAGTGAACTGGCGGTCTGCCATATTTTGAATTAATTCGACGTATTGCCTTGGGCGGTTGATCCATACTTCTATTGTTTCACTGTCTGTTTCTGATGCCGAATAATTTCCTGAAGAGAAAGACAAGAAGAAACGTTTAATGCCATCCACCGTACTCTTCCAAAATCCAGCTTCCGGAGATGGGAGTTCCACATTTCCGTGAACATAAAATCTATCGATCAGTAAGGGTTGACTTTGAACATTAAGAAGTAGGTTCCCAAGTAGCTGGGCAACAGATGAAGTACCTTCTGAAAGCTCAGTCATTCGATTCGGTATTTCATCAGGTTTTTCATTAAGCGTCCTGAGCTTTTCGACTGCCAGTTTCAATGAAACGACTTCATTCGACTTGCTGTCTGAGCGGCTGACCCCTTGTAAATACTCACTTTCCTTTTCCAGAATATTTGCCCAGCGATCGACCCTATCCTCGATATCTGGAATAAATTCAGTAATCTTCCAGCTTCTAGCCTTGTCATTTTGATTTCCAGTCAGCTTCTTTATTGAGAGTGCTAGTTCTTCAATTTCCTTCATCACTTCGTTTGACCGGTTTACAACTCTTTCGGCCGGTGATGCATCTGCTTCCAAACCAATAAGATGTTCTCCTTTCGTCAAGTAAAACAAATACTTCTCTCCGTCTTCTTCGCCCAGTGTCACATTATGCCATTCTTTATTGAAACCGAATGTATAATGAGCCACTTCCTCAAAAGGAATTTCTCCGTCAATCAGTACCTTTCTGAATACTGATCCCCCTGTTTCTTTGTTTTGTTTCACCTTAAAGGTTAAGTAATAATATCCATCTTTCTGTACATCTACTTTCCAGTTGACTCTCTGGCCGCTCGTGCTCCAGGATTTTTCTCCGAAGCTGTTTAGAAGCAAGCTTTGTGTGTCGTTTGGTACAGTTGAAGAATCCCTTATTGCAAATGGTCGTGCAAATGAACTGTTTTTAATATAAGGTTTCTCGGCTTCTACCGTAAAAAGGCTTTGATTGCTTTCATTCCCATCCAGCTTATTCTTGTACTCTTCATAGTTTGGAATGTTTTCGGGAGATTTGATATATGTCTTCCCAAGAAGCATTTCTCCCCGGAGGTTTTTCAGTGTTATGATGTTCTTGCCTTTGTTCAGAAAAAACTTCAATGGTGAAGGCTGCAAATAGCTTGCATCTTCCGCCTTAACTGTACTCCATTCTGATACTGAAATTTGGTTTGGAATGATTTCGTTGCCAAACCGGTCTTTGCTAAATTCTTCATTTTCACTTTTCCATTGAACCGGAAAAACGATTCTCCTGCTTTCATAGAAAGGGAATTTCCCATTTATCAGAATTGCACCCTCTATTGGAACAATCTCTTTGCTTATCGGAAAATAGTCAAAAGAAAGTTCATAAAGTCCTTCTTTTTCGATTTTAACTTCAAACGATACAGCTTTCTGATTTCCCCAATAGAATACACGATCCTCATATCCTTCACTTTCTTCGGGAGGCAACAATTCATTCTTGCCTTCACCGATGAAACTGGAAGGAGGGACAGACGTCTCAAAATCCGAGACGCTGTCAATCCCTTTCTCTTCCCATTGTTCCAGGATGGTATAATAGCGCGATTCTATGACGTTTTCAGCAGGACGGCCTGCACTGTCACCATTTTCAGCAAATACTGACCCTTTTGGGATTAAAAACAGCAGCATAACCATCCAAATCAATAACATCTTAGTTTTCATACCATTTACCTCCTGTGATTAGACTTATTTATTTAAAGCCTCAGCTGCTTCTTTGCTCTTTTTGTCTGCTAATTCATCAAGTTGTTTTGCGTAATCTTCAACCTTGTTTTCGCCTTTGAAGAAGCTATCAAGCAACTGGCCAGTTGTTGCGTTTTCATTGTCGCCAACTTTCACACCTGTTGTTCCTTCAAATCTGGATTCAATGTAACCGGGAACTACTTTCACCGGCTCAACGATAGCATTTTCTAGATTGTCATATGCTGTACGGATTCCAGGTACATCGAGAATCTCAAAGTATGCATCCAATACTTCCTGATCGCTGTTAACTGGCAACGTGTTCAGGGTCTTGCCTTCTGCATCTGCAATTTCAACGCGCTTCAAGAAGCCTTCTTTTCCAAATGACATCCATTTCACGAATTGAAAGGCTTCCTCAGGATGCTTGCTTGATTTTGCAATTCCGACATAGTCATTAACTACAACTGTTCTGCCACTAGGGATTCCAACAAAATCCCAATCGAAAGCTGCACTATCATCAATATGGCCAGTCGCCCATGTTCCATCCCATTTAAGAGCCACTCCGCCATTCAGCCACACTTGTTCTGGATCTTCACCTTTAAAGTTTGCCTTTTGATCATCTGGCAGCGTTTCATATGCATAGCCATTAGTGGCAATTTCTTTGGCAAGATTCATACCGTTGATGAACTCCTTGCTATCCAGTGAGTATTCGCCGTCCTTATACGTAAACCAGCCAAGATCTTCATTTGCAGCTGCTGGATACCAGTCACCGATTGTAAATGGATGGTTAGTACCTGCAATACCTTTACTTACATTTGTAGCTTCCTTAACACTTTGCGTAAATTTTTCAATAGACATTCCGTATTCTGGAGTGTCAAGGTTAGCAGCATTGAAAATGTCCTTATTGACAAGGTAGCCAAGGAAATGCTGTGCAAATGGAATTGCGTATTGCTTTCCGTTTAGTTTAGATGAATCCTGGACAATTTGGGGAATGTTTTTGAAGTCCTCATCACCCTGCGCAAGTTCTGAAATGTCCATCACCCATTCATTTGAAACTGGCAATGGAATTTGGTTAAGCGCAAATACATCCGGCATTTTTCCTCCGCTCGTTGCAGAAGCCAGTGACCCGTTCCAATCAGCAGGGTTGATTGATTCATCAATCTGAACTTTAATATTTGGATACTTCTCTTCAAAAGCCTTAATCATTAAACGTTCCAGGTTTTGCTCTTCTTCAGTTCCAAGGTTCCAGTTGGCGTATGTGATGGTTACTTCTTCTCCACCAGATTTTTTGTCTTCTTCTTTGGAGGTCTTTTCCGTGTTATCATTTCCAGTACATGCTGCAAGTGAGAATAATAAGGTTAAACTAGCCAAAAGCGATAAAATTTTCTTCATATTTTTCCACTCCTGTTTTATTAGTTTATTAGTTAATAGTTTAGGATAACAGCTTCGACTTAATGGCTGCTATTGCACAGAATCTCGCTTAATTCCCCCTTTCAAGTTCTTTTCTTGAAACTAATTACTTCAAGGTTTTCTTTTGTGCGGATTGTTATCTTATATTTTTTATCATCTATTACTTCCACTCTGACCGACTCATTTTTTTCAACCATCCAGATTGCAGAATCAAAGATGAATACCTCTTCCTTTTGGATTACTCTAAAGGTTACTAAGAGCTTGTCATTTTTATTTTCAGTCGTATTTATCTCACCCGTTCCGTAAACGATCGTCAATTCCTTGTTCAAGGATACATTTACAGGTAGCATTAGACCGCTCCTTGGGCGAATTGTCAGCTTCTTACCTTCGAAAAGAGCAACTCCTTGATAAGTGATTGCGGTTTCCTTCTCATATTCATCAAAGTTTTCGATAAAGAAGAACTTTTCTCCAGTTAAACCTTCCCTCACTGTAATATCCAAATCCTCAGTTACTTTGAAACGTTTTTGGATTCCGGCTTTACCGACAATTTCATTGACAATGTCCTTTTTATATTCAAAGTCAAGGTCAAAGCCGACTCCTAGCATAAGCAACTTACCTTTTCCAAGTTTTTTTTCAAAAGCTACAGGTTCCCTTGATTCATCCTCTGTCCATCCAAACACTTTGTCATCGACATTGTATGTTTGCATGAAATTGACCTTGACGCTGTCAAAACTGCCAATTGTCACAAAACAATCCCGCTTTTCTCCACTAATCTTTACATCAATGTAATCTTTCAAAATGGTGCATTGATCATTTTTCATGGATCTGTCCGGAATTTCAGGGAAAAGAATAAGAGTACCGCCATTTTCAAGGTAGTTTACAAGCTTTTGCTGAATGTCAGCATCCATCCATTTCGTGGAAAACATCCATAAGGTAGGTACGGTTTCCGGATCTAGTTCCATGGCATCCATTACATTTCGACCTTCAAAAATAAAATTATTAATCCGTAACCCTTTGGCTATACCGTTATAAAGATACTTCTCACGTGCATACTGAATTTCATCTACCTGCACCTTTGTATGTTCATCGGAAAATTCTGTCATGTAGTAATCAGGATAGAATCCTAGATGTGTATCATAGACAGGTTTTGTTTCAAGAAGTTGCTGACTGTAGACGTTAAACATTTTGCCAAGATGCTGAATCACATAATAGTGAGGAAGTTTCTTCCCTTTTGAACTTAACGGTGCTTGCCATTCATGTCGGCGCCCTAGAAGACCGATATTTTCATAGTTTTCTCCGCCTGCAAACATATAATAGTTGACTCCATTCATTCCATCTGCAATACATAATCTTGTCGTCAAATCAAATGCAGTAGGCTGCAAGCGAGGCAATGCATGGCTGTTCCCACCCTGGAATTCAGCTGAAAATAACGGCTGCTCCTTCCATTGAATGGCTTTTGTAAAGGCATTTGCCAAAACAATATCAATGTAGTTATCGAATTCGATATTGCCTATATAATAGTCTCCTGCCATTAATACATTTTCAATCTTTGCAGCCTCTAGAAGTTGTGAAATGCCAATTGGGTACATGGTACCCCTCTTTAATAGGTCGATTGAGTGAAAGCCATGAATATTGACTACAAATGGAACCGTAATTCCATTATTTACAGCTAAAAATTTCAATAATTCCAAAAATTCTTGATAATACTTTCGTAGAAACAGGCTGAATTCATTTCTAAGTGCATAAGCATACTTCGATTCAGGTTTTTTAATTTTTAAAGTTGCCAGTTCTTCGATATTCCCATAGGGGACCTGGAAAGTTGCTTCAAGTTCATCTTCTGTGTACTTATTTGCTAAGTATTGTTTGAACAGTTTCAGGGTTTCCTGGTTGTAATCTGGCTGATTTGTGACCCAATGGAACATTCCTACTTCATTGTCAAGTTGGAACAATACGACAGGACCTCCGTATGTTTCCTGGAACGGCTCTATAACTTGACATACTGCTTTGTACCATTTTTCAGTTTTTTTAAGAAAAACAGGATGCATGTAGCTTACAACCCGTGTTGGGTGTATCTCACCAGTATTGGTTTTCGCAACCGCCTCCGGATAGGTGTCAATGAACCACGTCGGCACTCCGTGGTCTACAATTTCTGCCATTACATATGGTCCTGGACGGACAAGGCAATACATTCCTTCTTCTGCTACTATTTCAAGAAAGCCTTTTAGGTCTCTTTCTCCTCTTGTCATCCCAGTTAGATCGATGATTCCTTCTTCGGTTTCATGAAATATCCATGGCACATATGTGCTGATCATGTTAATTCCGGCTTCCTTTATCTGTCGGATTCTTTCTCTCCACTCAGCCCTTGGGATCCGGAAGTAGTGAAGCTCCCCTCCAAAAAGCAAAGTTGCTTTACCGTTGATAATGATTTTTTCATTTTTGATTTGTATCATCTTTCACCTCTAACTAGAATTTCTTACCTTCAACTTGACTGTTAATGGCTCAGGTTCAAAATCTAATTGACCGTCAAGCATTTTGAACAGTGTCGTAGCTGCTAATGTACCCCACTGTTTCCTAGGCACTTCAATAGTTGATAGAGATGGAGTGAAGTATTTTGAAACATAGATATCATCAAAGCCTACCAAAGCTATGTCTCCGGGTATTTGCAAACCAGTTTCCTGTATAGCTCTGGCAGTTCCCATAGCCATCTCATCATTCGCGCAGACCATTGCACTAGGTAAATCATTATTCTGTCTGTTCAAAAATCGACTCATTTCTAGGTAGCCACTAAGTTCAGTAAAATCGGCCCTTATAAGGTCGGTATCTAAAAATGCAACGCCATGATTTTGTAGCTCACTTAAAAATCCTTTCAATCGCGATTCACCATCGTATGATTCTTCAGAACCAGCAATATATCCGATTCGAGTGTGACCTTTTTCTATCAAATGACGCACTGACAATGCAGATCCTAACTGATTGGGTAAAAGGATATTCTTGATAAAAGGGTTTTTGAAATTTCTGTCCAGCACTACTATAGGTAGCTTTTCACTTGCTAGAGAACCAAGTAGTTCATCATCCATGTGATAGTTCAAAATAATCGCACCATCCACATAACGCTCAACAAGGAGCCTATGTTTATCCACCGAAGCACAGACAACCATTTCATATCCCATTTTCATCACGACATCCTGTATGCCTTCCATCATGTCGTTGAAGAAGGGACCAGTGAAACCGCTCAGGAAAAGTCCAATAATATTAGTTTTTTGTTCTTTCAGGTTCTTGGCAAGTCCATTGGGCCTATATCCAATTTCTTTTGCCGCATGAAGAACCTTGCTTTTTGTTTCTTCCGTTATCAAATTACTTCCATTGATAGAGTACGAGGCAGTGGATACGCTTACACCCGCAAGTTTCGCAACGTCCTTCAAAGTAGCCAAATGCTATCCCCCTTTATTTTGAAACGTTTCAATAGATAGATAAAAAAATATACTTCATGGCTATTGAAACGTTACAATAAAATCTAAAAAAATGCGTTGAAACGTTACAATAAATTTATTATAAATTTTAATGAAATCGTTTACAACATATTTTTTCATTTTTTTATATAAAAAACAAAATTGTTCAAAAATTAGACATTAATTTGCACAATCTAATTTTTGAACCTTAAATGGTTTATTTTTAACAAAACAAATGCTTTCAACTTCAACAATAACTCTTAAACATATAAAAAATCCCCCTTAAATAAAGGAGGTTAATCATTATTTTACCGGCCCCAGGCTGGACCTTCTGATCACCTGGTTGATTACTTCAGAAAAAACAAGTCCAACGGCAATTGCTCCAGATATCATGGATGCTTTCGCAGCGAGCGAAACGGCAGCTCCATAGTCATTCTCCACAAAATTCCTCATCGCATCATACGCCAGTCCGCCAGGCACAAGCGGGATAATTCCGGCGACGCTAAAGATGATGCTCGGCATTCGGTATGCCTTCGCAAACAACTGGCTGACGACTGCAATTAAAAAGGAGGCCATCAATGTCGCAAAAACAGTGCCGGATCCGTTTTTATCCAGTGAAAAATAAACTATCCAGCCGACCGTCCCGGATATTCCGCACTTCACCAAGGACTCTCTCGGTGCGTTAAAAATGATCCCGAAGGCTGCCGAAGCAATAAAACTAGTAACTAGCTGTTCGATATAAACCATCGCTTTTTCTCCCGTCTAAAAGAAAGATAGAATTGCCGCTATCCCTGAGCCGATCGCAAACGCCGTTAATAGTGCTTCTGCTCCTTTTGACAACCCAGAAACCAAATGGCCTGCCATCAGATCCCTGACCGCATTTGTAATTAGCAGCCCCGGCACAAGTGGCATCACGGAACCGATGATGATTTTATCAAGCTCCTGGCCGAGCCCGAATTTCACAAACAAAAAGGCGATCATCCCGATAAAGAAGGACGACAGAAATTCAGCAAAGAATTTTACAGGTACAATTCTGTGAAAATAAACGACCAGGAAAAAACCGATTCCCCCTGCGGTCATCGAGGGTAGGAAATCAAGCCAGCTACCTAGGAACATAATTGTAAAACAGCCGCTTGCAATCGCAGCTGCGATAATTTGGATCTGAAACGAGTAAGCTAGATTCGCTTCTTCAATCTCCTCAAGAAGCCTGCACGCCTGGGCAAGCCCTACCTCGCCGCTGCTGATTTTTCGTGAAACAGCATTGACCATGGCTACTTTTCTGAGATCAGTCGTCCTGTCTGAGATCCTTACAAGCTTCGTCCTCTCTGGCCCGACACCTTCCACGGAAAAAATAATTCCAGTCGGAGTCACATAACTGTGGGTCTTGGCGATGCCAAGCGCAGAAGCCATCCGCGACATCGTATCCTCGACGCGATACGTTTCCGCGCCGCTGCGGAGCATAATTTTCCCTGCCAGCAAACAGGCCCGCATCACTTCAAATGTTTGATCCTGATTATCCATAATGATCCTCACATACCAATCCGAACGTTATTAATTTCTTTATCAGTTTAAATCAAAAACGAGTATATTAGCAATAAAAGAAAAAGCCAGCCATGAAACGGCTGACTTAAACTGATTTTTCAATAACAATATTTGTTCTTGATACATGGACTGGATTAGAAATCGTATCATCTACAGGGCAGGTTTTAGCAATGAAATCTGCTAATTCCCTGATGTTTTCTTCTGGAGATGGTGACTTTATATAGTAGGTGTAGCGAATATCCGAATAGCCACGGCGTACATCGGACTTATTCATAAACCCATCAGTATCAATATCTCCTTCTATTTCAACGCGAAACTCCTCTAGTTCCACTTTGAATTTATGGCTGTATACGCGCGCAACGATTGTTTGACATGCACCCAATGCACCAAGAAGCATTTCAACTGGGTTCATCCCCTCGTTGGTCCCACCTAACTTTTCAGGCTCATCGATGGTGATGTGAAAGTTTCTTGCCTGAACATCCACCTTTACTCCTTCTTGCAATGAAGCTGTGGCTTTAATGATTTCTTTTGGCATGATATTCGCTCCTTTCTTTTTACACTTCCATTTTACCCTTTTTTCGCTAGTTTTCTGCACAGAGAACGAAAGGTCACAAAAGAGTCGAGAAGCTTTGAACATATTGTGAAATAGTGAACATTATGTTAATTAGTACTTTTTACATAAGCTACTCCTCCAAATCTTGTATTTCGAGTAAATATGGTTTAGTTTTAAGGGAAACGCGAATTTTCTGAAAGGAGATGCTTTGATGCTTGATTGTCAGAATGAGGTACTATTTTATACAAAACAGCTTGTGAATATCGGAAGCATCGTCAATACGAATGGAGAAATTGAAATTGCTCAGGCACTTTATACGATGATTGCATCGTTTCCTTATTTTAAAGAGAATCCTACCAATGTCATCAAATCGCAAACTCTGAATGATGAGCTCGAACGGTACAATGTACTGGCTTTTGTAAAAGGGACAAAAGCCAGCAGCAACCGTACGGTGATACTAATGGGACATCTGGACACGGTCGGGATAGAAGATTTTACACAGCTTGCTGGCTTTGCGTTCCATCCGGATGAGCTTCTTCTTGAGTTAAAAAAGGAAAAATTGCCTCCACTTGTGAAGGAACAGGCTGAATCAGGTGATTGGATGTTTGGTCGCGGAATACTGGATATGAAAAGCGGAGTTGCCTCGAATCTTTATTTGCTGAAGTATTATTCCGAGCATCCAGATGAACTTGAAGGAAATCTTATCTTTTTGGCAGAATGTGACGAAGAGGACAGCTCGAACGGGATTCTCTCCGCGGTTAAGGATCTTCATAACTGGAAGGAAGAACATCATTTTGAGTATATCGCGCTTGTGAACAGCGATTTCGTTTCCCCTAGATTTCCCGGGGACAGCAGTCGCTATATTTATAAGGGGACAGTTGGAAAACTTCTCCCTTCCTTTTTCATCACAGGTGCTGAAACACATGTTGGCTCAGCATTCGAGGGCTTGGATCCAAATTTGATTGCAGCAGAACTTACGCGACAAATTGATTATAATCCTGAGCTTTGCAACGAAGCTTTTGGGGAAACGACGATGCCGCCAGTCTCTTTAAAGCAGATGGACCTTAAGCCGAACTACACTGTGCAGACGGCGCTGGCGGCGTATGTATATTACAATTTCTTTATTCATTCCTGGACTCCAAAGGATGTTCTCGAAAAAATGAAAGAGCAAGCACGGATCGCTTTTGCTAACGGGTTGAAGCTGTTCGAGGACCGCTACAAACATTTTTGTAAAATCAGCGGCGAGCCTTGCAGGCAACTTCCTTGGCAGCCATGGGTAATGACATTCGAAGAGATGGAAACGGAACTGATCAAGGTGCATAATTCGGAATACACAGCCCATATGGTAGAATTCAAGGAAAACCTGCTTCTAGATGGAACACTTGACCTGAGAATGTATGCTGCGAGAGTGGTGGAGGAGGCATGGAAATGGATGCCTGACAAAAGCCCGGCAGTGATCGTTTTCTACTCCTCCCTCTACTCACCAAGAATTGAAATGACTGGAGAGACAGCTGGAGAACAAAGATTGATTGAAGCTTTGGAATACGCTGTGCAAACAGTTCAGCCGAAATACGAAGAACCAATTGTCATTCGCAATTTCTTTCCATATATATCTGATATGAGCTTTGTCGGTTTGAGCGATGATGATGAAGCGTTGGATGCTGCCGCTCGTAATAATCCTAGCTGGGGAACAAAGTTTTTTGTTGACTATCAAGAAATACGCGAACTGAATATCCCAGTCGTTAACATTGGGCCATACGGGCTGGATGCCCATAAACGGTATGAAAGGATGGAAATTGACTTTTCTGTTCGAATTGTCCCAAATCTCACCAATGAGGTCATCAAGAAGCTTTTAGCAAAATAAGTTTCAGCTGCCTTATCCAGATGAACCTTTTTTCGATCACCTCTTGTTTTTCCGCTTTTTTCTTATTACTATATAGTTCAGTGGAAATATAGTATGGTAATCATTAAAATAAGTATAAGGACTGATCAAAGGAAAGGCTGATTCAATTGGAAGAGAACTCGAATTTTTTAAGAACGATTATTAAGGAAGATTTGAAGAGCGGCAAGCGGGATAAAGTCGTGACCCGATTCCCTCCAGAACCAAACGGATACCTACATATCGGACACGCAAAATCGATTGTCATTAATTTTGGGCTCGCAGATGAGTTCGGCGGCAGGACAAACCTTCGTTTCGATGATACGAATCCGCTGAAAGAAGACCAGGAATACGTCGATGCTATCAAGGAAGACGTCGAATGGCTTGGGTATGAATGGGAAGGCTTGTTCTTTGCATCTGACTACTTCGATGAAATGTATGACCGTGCTGTCCTTTTGATTAAAAAAGGTTTGGCATATGTCGATGATTTATCGGCCGATGAAATCCGCGAATACCGCGGGACCCTTTCGGAGCCTGGCAAGGAAAGTCCCTATCGCGATCGTTCAGTGGAAGAGAATCTTGAACTGTTTGAACGCATGAAGAATGGCGAATTTGCCAATGGGGAAAAAGTATTGCGTGCCAAGATTGACATGTCTTCACCGAATATCAACCTGCGCGATCCAGTTATCTATCGAATTTCGCATGCGACCCATCATAATACTGGGGATAAGTGGTGTATCTATCCAATGTACGCATTTGCCCATCCGATTGAGGATGCTATCGAAGGCGTTACCTACAGCTTGTGCACTACCGAGTTTGAGGACCAGCGGCCACTTTACGATTGGGTTGTCCGTGAAACCGAAATGGAAGCAACTCCACGCCAAATTGAGTTCGGTCGCCTGAACTTGACAAACACCGTTATGAGCAAGCGCAAACTGAGGCAGCTGGTGGAAGAAAAGTTTGTCGATGGCTGGGATGACCCACGTCTGCCAACAATCTCCGGTTTGAGAAGGCGCGGTTTCACACCAGAAGCAATCCGTGAATTCATAAAAGCGGCTGGAGTTTCCAAAGGGTATTCTACAGTTGACGCCCAAATGCTGGAGCATTTTGTCCGTGAAGATCTAAAGCTGAAGGCACCTCGAACGATGGCTATACTTCGTCCTTTAAAAGTTGTTATTACTAACTATCCTGAAGGTGAAGTTGAATGGCTTGATGCCGATATCAACCCGGAAAATCCAGAAATGGGCACACGCATGATTCCATTCTCCCGCGAGATTTATGTGGAGCAGGATGATTTTATGGAAAATCCGCCTGCCAAGTACTTCCGACTCTTCCCTGGCAACGAGGTCCGTCTGAAGCATGCTTATTTCATCAAATGCAATGACGTCATCAAGAACGAAAATGGCGAAGTCGTCGAGCTTCACTGCACTTACGACCCTGAGACCAA
The DNA here is from genome assembly GCF_000934845.1 of Mesobacillus subterraneus. Lineage (GTDB taxonomy): Bacteria > Bacillota > Bacilli > Bacillales > Cytobacillaceae > Mesobacillus > Mesobacillus stamsii. Next base: position 49,434 of record NZ_JXIQ01000016.1, on the reverse strand, counting down.
GAGCGGATCCGGTTTCACTGGCCGAAAAGTTAAAGGGACACTGCACTGGGTGGAAGCAACACATGCCCTTCCTGCAGAATTCCGCCTGTATGAGCCACTGATCCTTGATGATGAAGCAGAAGAAGGCGAGAACATTTCCTTCCTTGATCAGGTAAATGAAAAATCTTTGGAAATCCTGAACGGCTTTATCGAGCCCAACATGAGGGACGCACAAAAGCAAGACAAATTCCAGTTCTTCCGTCACGGCTACTTCAACGTCGATCCGAAGCACACCACAGCAGATAAGAAAGTCTTTAATCGAATTGTATCGCTTAAGAGCTCGTTTAAACTTTAATCTGTTGATAATTTGGCCTCCCATGGGTGTACGATTCCAGGGAGGTTTTTTTGTTGGCGATATTACCGGGATCTATCAGCCGGATGAGTGGTATCTTGTAAAACTCGTCCATAGCGAAAATATGGGGATTTGGGTCGAAAACCCGTGCCATACACGGACGCCGGTCCAAAAGGAAGATGGCACTCCTATTCCTTCTGAAGACCAGATAGAAGAGACGTGCACTACCCATCTATTTCTGCGCTGGGACTATATCACATCCGTCATTTCTTTCCCAGACACCAATCCTCAGGCTGATAAAAAAGCGAAATTGATTGGATTTAAGCCGGATATTGATTAGCATCCATGCTAAATGGCGGTGCTTGGGATGATCAGATTCGAAAGCAGAGAAGAATTTCCTGAAAAACGCTACACCACTTATAAAATAAGTGGTATTTTTTTGTTTCTTTTCCTCCAAACTAGAAAAGGCTTTGGTTCATTTTTATTCATAAAAATAGAAGAAATTGTGCTATGATAGATTGGCAACATTTTTTGAAATCATGCAGACTTTTCTGCTTATTTAGGAGTCAAATATGAAAAAACAGCAATATGTTCTTATGTTTTTCATTCTCAGCATAGTCTGGATTTATGGGACAAACTATCTGCTCAGTTTATACGCCCCTTCAGATTTTGTTGAGATGATCGAGCACTTGAAGGAGTTTCTTTACGTTTTGCTTGCAGGATGGTTTTTCTATTATTTCATCTCGAAAATGGAAGAACTTAGCGCTTCAAAAGAAGAAGAAAAGCGACTTTCTACTCTGATCAATTCAATGGTGGATTTCGTTATTTTCAAAGATGGAGAAGGCCGGTGGATCCAGGCCAATGATTTTGGATTAAAACTATTTAACATAGAGAACGTAGACTATAGAGGCAAAACGGATTCAGACCTGGCAGAGTATAGCAGCCATTTCAGCGATGTGCTAACATATTGCGAGATTTCCGATGAAGCGGCCTGGAAAGCAGGTGGAATCACTCATATCGAGGAAATTTTGCCCCAGCCAGATGGATCCGTCAAAACATTTGATACAATTAAAGTCCCTCTCTTTCATGATGATGGCAGCCGTCAGGGGCTTGTTATTATTGGCCGGGACATTACCGAACGAAAAAATGTTGAAACTCTGCTTGAAGAAAGCCGGCAGCAATACCGGTCCTTGTTTGAATACAGTCCAGATATCGTTTCGATGCTAGATTTGAATGGAACAATCACCAATATGAATCCTCAGTTCGAAAAAATAACTGGATTCAGCCAGGATGAATATACCGGGGGAAAATATGCAGACTTGATTCCAACTTCCTATAGACAGAAGGTTTTGGAAAAGGTAGCGAGTGTAGTTGAAAACCGCAGCCCGCAAATGTTTGAGCATGAGTTCAAGCATGAAACTGGGAAAACGCTCATTTTCCAAAGCACTTCTCTTCCAATTATCGTCAACGAAAAAATTGCAGGGATCATCTGCAATTCCCGGGATGTCACAGAGCTTCGCGAAACAGAGGAGCGCTTGCGCCGTACGGACAAGCTGTCTGTCGTAGGCGAGTTATCCGCAAGCGTTGCTCACGAAATCCGCAATCCGCTCACTTCCTTAAAAGGACTCGTTCAATTGCTTCAAATGGAGGATGAGAAGCACCAGCTTTACTATCAAATAATGATCGATGAACTGAACCGGATCAATTACATTGTCAGTGAACTACTCCTGTTGGCGAAACCGCAGCAAATCAAATATACAGAAGCAGATTTGCAGATGATTCTTCACGATGTCATTTCCTTGTTAAAAACAGAGGCAAGCCTCCATAATATTCAAATGGAATTTGAGTTAAAAGACGATCCTGTCTTGATTGAATGTGAACCGAACCAACTCAAACAGCTATTCATCAACATTGTCAAAAATGCAATTGAAGCTTCTACTGGTGGAGATGCGGTCTTGATCACTCTGGAGAGGTTTGATACTCATGTCGTCATCAAGGTCAAGGACTATGGCATCGGGATTTCGAAAGAATTGATTGAAAGAATCGGCGAGCCGTTTTATTCCTCTAAGGAAAAAGGAACTGGACTTGGAATGACCGTCAGCTTCAAAATTGTCCAAACCCATAACGGGACCATTAAATTCAGCAGCGAGCCGGAAAAAGGGACAGAGGTTACTGTCCAATTGCCAATCAAGCATGGAGAAAAAGTGAAAAACGACTAAAGGAAAAACGCGAGAGGAATCTACCTTTCGCGTTTTTTAATCTTCATCCTTGATGTCGATGTCATCAGGCACTGGTTCATTCATGATCTCTTGTACCAACTTTTTATATGTCTCCATCTGCTTCAGATGGGTATTGAATTGGTCTTTATTGAGTAAATATTGCTCCCCATCGTGGATGGCTCTGATTTTCCGCTGAAAGATTAGGTTCTCCACCTGTGCCTCAGGGATCGATAAGTATTCTGCCGCTTCTTTTATAGTCAAGTACAAAACAGTTCAGTCCTTTTTTACTTTTTTGGCTGCAAGCTGATCGACTAGCTTCTCAGCTGTTTTTCTATAAAAATTGCTGATATTGATCAATGATACGATCAATAATATTGTTTCTAGTTCTTCTGGTTCATCCGCCTCGAGCATCTTTACTTCGTGTTTAACATCTTGTTCCGTTTTTAGAACGTCCTCGTTAAAAATCTCGATATTCTTTTCATGCAGCTTTAAATAGCTTTGATAAAACTTGTTCAATTCGAATTGTCCAGACTCAGTCCGCTGGTTGATGCCTTCAAGTGTCTGTTTGATATCCTGGATGGACAGGCCGCCTTTTAGCTGGTATATCAAACTGATCAGGATCAGCTGTTCCCTTGAATACTTTTTATTTTTAACTGGAAAGAATAACTTTCCCTTCGCATAGTTGTTGATCATTGTTTTCGTCAGGACTTTATCTTCTTTATTTCTTGTTGAACTGCCGTATTTTTTTTCAAACAACTGTATGACTTGATCCATATATAAATCAATTTCCGGAATGTCTTCAAGCGCGATACGGCTGCTAAGATCAAGCTCGGCAAGCAGGCTGGCTAAATGATTCAATTTAAATCCCTCGTATTTTTTATTATTATTATAAGGCAAAAAAAGATAGACGTAAACCTTGACTACTTGTCGTTATGGTAATATTATTATAAGTAGTTATTAAAACTACTTAAAGCGATATGGAGGTTATACTATGAATAGCTACATCCGCGAACCAATCAATGGACTTACTCATCTGGCCGGTGCTTTGCTATCCTTCGCTGGGCTACTTGCACTCGTCATCAAGGCTTCTATCACAACCGGTTCGCCACAAACGATCACATCCGTAACCATTTTTGGATTGAGCATGATCCTTTTGTATACGGCATCAGCCACCTACCATATGGTCATTAGCAGACCAAGCATCATTGCCTTTCTTCGAAAATTAGACCATTCGATGATTTTTGTACTAATTGCCGGAACCTATGCCCCTTTTTGCCTGATCAGCTTAAATGGAACAACTGGCTGGCTGCTTTTTGGCATCATCACTGTTGCTGCTTTGTCTGGGATTTTGTTCAAAATGATCTGGTTCAGGAGTCCGAGATGGCTTTCCACCTCCATATACCTCATTATGGGCTGGATAATGGTTTTCGCAATCGCTCCTCTCTCCTCGATAGTAAGTCCTGGAGGGATTTACGCGCTTGTAGCTGGTGGGATCTTCTACACCATCGGAGGCGTTATTTATGCGTTTAAACCTAATTTCCTTCGCTCAAAGTATCTTGGTTTTCATGAAATATTTCACATATTCATCTTGCTCGGAACCCTTTCCCATTTTATCAGTGTCTATTTTTATGTTATATAAAAAATGCGCCAAATATGGCGCATTTTTACTTTTGCCTTTCTTGCTCTTTTTTATGAAAACCTTTCGCGAAGTAAACGCCGATTAATAGCACCAGCCAGAGCGGGCCGATGATAATCGCAATTCTTGTGTCAGGGCTGAAAGCCATCAACACGATAACAAAAGCGAGAAATGCCAAAGATAAATAAGATGTGTACGGAAACAGTGGCAGCTTATATTTCAGCTTGTCCACTTCATTTTTGCTCATGTTTTTGCGGGAACGTATTTGCGAAAGGAGAATGATTGCCCAAGTCCAAATCGCGCCAAAAGTTGCAATACTAGTCACCCAGGCAAAAACTTTTGCGGGGACGACATAGTTTAAGGCGACTCCAACCAGCAATACCCCAGCTGATGCGAAAATAGCATATCCCGGAACCCCGTTCTTTGTCAGCTTGCTAAATTTTTGTGGCGCTTCTCCGTGGTTGGCAAGGTTGAACAGCATTCGACCTGTGCTAAAAATCCCGCTATTGCAGGATGATAATGCTGCAGTCAGCACGACGAAATTGATAATGCCAGCTGCTGCAGGAATTCCTAATTGTTCAAAAGTAAGAACAAACGGACTTCCCTTTTCTCCAATCTCATTCCATGGAAAAATGGACATAATCACAAACAATGCCCCGACATAGAAGATCAGAATGCGCCAGAACACTGAATCAATCGCTCTGGAAAGCGTTTTCTCAGGGTTCTTGACTTCACCAGCGGTAACGCCAATCATCTCGATTCCAAGGTAGGCAAACATGACCATTTGCAGTGCTAATAGCACACCTTGAACCCCGTTAGGAAAAAAGCCGCCATTCACCCATAAATTTTGAATCCCAGTTGGAATTCCACCATTGCCGAATCCCCAAATAATCATGCCGACTCCTGAGGCAATCATCGCTAAAATCGTTACAATTTTGATTAGCGCAAACCAAAATTCAAGTTCTCCATATGCTTTCACCGCCAGGAAATTGACGGAGGCCATGATCACTAGCGCAGCCAGCGCCCAAATCCAGCGCGGAATATCTGGGAACCAGTATTCCATGTATATCCCGACTGCAGTAATTTCCGCCATGCCGGTTACAATCCATAAAAACCAATAATTCCATCCTGTAATAAACCCTGCCAGCGGCCCTAGAAAATCCCTGGCATATTTACTGAAGGATCCGGCAACCGGATTTTGGATTGCCATTTCTCCGAGTGCTCTCATAATAAAAAACATGATCATCCCGCTGAACGCATATCCGAGCAGAATCCCTGGACCCGCCAGCTGAATGGCAGTCGCTGATCCCAAGAACAGTCCGACTCCGATTGCTGCCCCTAAAGCCATCAGTGTAACATGCCTTTGCTCTAAACCTCGGTGCAATTCATTCTCTTGTGTTTTATCCATACTGTCTGCCCTCGTTTCAAGAATCTTGATGATGTACGCATCTCACCTCTTTATTAGAAAATTACTATTCTTTCAAAATTTCAATGCAATTTTACCACGAAATATATTTTTCACAATAATATACCTTTTCAACCAGTGGCCGAAGAGGCAGATGATTTTATTCTTTGACAGCGGTTTGCTGCTCAGCTCCCATCGATCCTGCTGCATTTTTCATAAACACTTTTAAAAGCACAAAACCAAGTGCCGAACCGACAAGTGTGCTGGCGAAAAATGCCGGTACCATACCAAACAGCGCGGCCTCTCTGCCAAGAAACAATGTGGCAATCGGATAGCTGGCAATCGCGCCAATGATCCCGGTGCCAACTACTTCTCCTGCGAATGCAAAGCCGACTTTCGACGTTTTTTTATACAAATAGGCAGCTAGAAAAGCACCGATCATGCTGCCAGGAAACGCAAAGATCGATCCGGTTCCCATAACATTCCTGAGCAAAGAAATGCCAAATGCCTGAAAAACGGCATAATATGGTCCCAGCAGTACAGCCGATAATACATTGATGAAATGCTGCACTGGAAACACCTTCACGATTCCAAGCGGAATAAACAGCATATGACTTGTCAATGTTCCAATTGCCATCATCATTGCAGTGAGGGTAAGCTTTTGAGTATGTCTCATGCTTGGCCTCCCTTGACTTTTTCGCTTAATTGCGTTGCTGCTGTCCTTACATCCTTGGCATGGCTGATCGCTGTGATCACTGAAACGCCATCTGCACCAGCCTCCATTACCATCTCTGCATTATGCGCATTTATCCCGCCGATTCCGACAATTGGTATGCCAAAGCCTTTTAACTCTTCGATCATAGCTGTTCCCTGGACCGCTCCTGCATCCTTCTTAGTTGCCGTTGGAAAAATCGGACCGACTCCGAAATAATCAGCGCCTGATTGTATCGCTTTTTCCGCTTCCTCTAGATTGTGTACCGATACCCCAAGAATCTTATCGCCAATTTTTTCTCGAACCCGTGCGGCATCTTCATCCTCCTGGCCGATATGGACCCCATCTGCATCAAGCTCCAATGCTAGTTCCAAATCGTCGTTTACAAGGAAAGGGATTCCGTTCTCCTTGCAAGCCTGTTGCAGCCTTCTGCCTAGGGCAAGCTTTTCCTTATCCACGAGGCTGCCTTCGCCTTTTTCTCGATACTGAAAAATCGTAATCCCTCCGCGAATCGCGTCTTCCAGCACTTTTACAGGATCCTCGATACAATTCGTGCTGCCTTCGATAAAATAAACCTTCAGCAAGCTTCTCATTTGGTCAGGACTTACTCTTGCCATGAGATGACCCCGCTTTCCGTTTTGCTATTGAAAGCCCAATGATTTGTCGGCCCATGCCCATTTCCGATGCCAAGCGGATTGGCAATGGCGGCCTGAATGAAATCCTTCGCAATGGAAACCGCTTCACGAACCGAAGACCCTTTTGCAAGCTGCGCGGTAATTGCCGCTGAAAAAGTGCAGCCTGTACCATGGGTGTTATTCGTTTCAATTCTTGGCGTGGAGAAGAATACAAATTCCATGCCATCAAAAAGGATATCAACAGATTCGTTAGTTTCCTTATCATGCCCTCCTTTTATCACAATATTTTTTACGCCAAGGGCATGGATTCGTTTGGCCGCTTCCTTTTTGTCGTCCATACTGCGAATGGACATGCCTGTCAGCACCTCAGCTTCAGGAATATTGGGAGTGATGATCAGACAGAGCGGAAGCAGCTGGTTTTTTAAGGCTGAAACAGCCTCTTGCTGAAGCAGGGAGGCCCCTCCTTTCGCAATCATGACAGGATCGACAACAACCTTTTCCCAGCCGAATTGCTTTATTTTTTCCGATACCGCTTGAATAATTCCCGCATTAAAAAGCATTCCCGTTTTTAAGGCATCCGTTCCAATGTCCTCTCCCACCGACTGAATCTGTCTGGCTACCGCTTCTGGCTCCATTGGAAAAACCCCCTGAACACCAAGCGTATTTTGCGCGGTAACAGCCGTCAATGCCGACGTGCCAAATACCTTTAGTTCCTGGAATGTTTTCAAGTCAGCCTGGATTCCGGCGCCACCGCCGCTGTCCGAACCTGCAATTGTCATCGCTCTTTTCACATCAATCAGCCTCCTGCTTCTCATACTTACTTTTGCTGCTAATATCCTCTTCATTGATAAGGTATAGCTGGTTCAAAAATTCAGTTTGGAAACTCCCGGGTCCGCGGCCTGCATATTTTTCTGCAGCAATTTCGGCTGCCACTCCATAGGTGGTTACCGCCGCTGCTGCAGCCTTAAGCAAATCTTTTTCAACGGCCGCAAAAGCACCAATGACCGATGTTAGCAGACAGCCTGTTCCCGTCACCCTGGTCAGGATGGAATGCCCATTATGGATCACAAATGCTGAACGACCATCCGTAACAATATCGTCTTTGCCTGTAACCACGACGATGGTCTCGAGCTTTTTAGCAGCGGAAACGGCAAGCTTGAAAACATCTCCGGCCATCTCCCCAGAATCAACGCCGCGGATGCTCCAGTTCTCACCAGCAACATTGGCAATTTCTGCAGCATTTCCTCTAATGATTGCAATCTCCAGTTCTTCCATCAACCTTCTTGCTGTCTCAGTTCGATAAGCAGTTGCCCCGGCACCGACTGGATCAAAAATAACAGGAACTCCCTGTTCATTTGCGGCCTTCCCGGCAATCACCATCGACTGGACGATTTCAGGAAGCAATGTCCCAATATTCAGCACAAGGCTACCCGCAATGCCTGCCATTTCGGCAACTTCCTCCTGTGCGTAAGCCATCACCGGCGATGCCCCCAAAGCAAGAAGCCCATTGGCAGTAAAATTCGTGACCACAACATTGGTGATGTTATGTATGAGCGGATTCTCCTTGCGCACCTTTTCCAGCAAACCAGCAATTTCTCGTTTTTCCATAAAAACTCCTCCTCAGGCTGCAATTTTTAATCCATTACGAGGCCGCCATCTACGACCAGATTTTGTCCATTAACCGCACGCGACCATGGAGAAGCGAAAAACAAAATCGAATCTGCAACTTCAGCAGGATCAGTAACTTTTCGGAGCGGTGTTGATGCTTCGATCAACTTGAATACCTCATCCGAAGTAGCAGAGCTTGCGTCGGTCATTTTTAGCAGTCCTCCAGAAACCATGTTGACAGTTACCCCGTACTTGCCAAGATCATTCGCCATATTTCTCGTGAACCCAAGCAAAGCCGCCTTGCTTGTTGTGTAGTCGTGATAGGCGACAACCGGGTTCTGGAACAGATTCGTGCCGATATTGACGATTCTGCCAAATTTCGCTTCTTTCATATCTGGCAGCCCAGCTTGAATGGTATTCAATGCACCGCGGACCGCTCCTTCAAACTGCTGTTGATAATCTTCCCAGCCAACGGCAAAAGCATCCTTGTTGGCTACAGGGTCAAATTTGAAGTGGACAAGCGCATTGTTCACGATCGTTGTTACTGGTATTCGATAATGCTCTTGTGCCATCCGGAACATGCTTTGAACTTGCGCTGGATCTCTGACATCCGCCCTGACAGCGAGTGCATTTTCCCCAATCGTTTCTGCCAGCTCCCTTGCCTTTTCTTCGTTTTGAAAATAGTTAATAATAACTTTCGCACCTTCTCTTGCAAAAGCTTTAACTGTTTCGGCACCAAGCCCACGGCTGCCTCCAGTTACTAACACAACTTGATGTTTGATTTCCATTCGTTTACCCCCCTAAAATTTTAGCCTAAATATAAAAAGCCAGCTCCAACTAATGGACCTGGCTTAAAAGCAAAGTAAGAAAACATCTCTCACGCTACTTTCCTACGCTGGTATTACCCAGATCAGGTCCGAAGGGTTAAAAGACTTAGCATCTTCCTCTCAGCCCGCAACAGGGCGCCCCTAGTAGAACATGGAATATTCAGTTCCTTTAATCGTAACTCTTTCTGCTTTATATGTAAAGGGTCGAGCTCATCAACTAATATTTTTCAATTTATCCTTGATTTCTTCCAGAAGCTTGAGTTGCTGATCCTGCTTTTGGAGAATACTTGCAGTCAATTTTTTTAGGGTAACCGTAATGGACCAGAGTGACAGCATCAAAACAATCACAACGCCAAGATCAATCATCTTTCTTCTTCCCTTCGGTTAAATTGTCAAATGGAGTGTAATCATTGCTTGGGAAATTTCTTGAGCGGGTGACCTTCATAATCAAATAAAACACAACAAACAGTACAATAAACGTGAAAACATAACTCACACTGTCCAGCCCCCTTTCTTGTATTATACAACAAAAAATGGAATTTTCATTCTTTTTAAAGTGGAGTTTTTCGTTATTTATGCTACTATGAAAATATACATACGGATAGGAGATGAAAGCAATGAAAATCGAGTTAATAGAAAGATTTACTTCTTATGTAAAAATCGATACCCAATCGAATGGAAACAGTGAGTCAACTCCGTCGACTGAAGGACAGCTTACCCTTGCTAATATGCTTGTTGAAGAACTAAAGTCAATCGGCATGGAGGACGTCACGATTGATGAAAATGGTTATGTGATGGCGACACTCCCCGCCAATACTGCTAAAGAAGTTCCAACAATCGGCTTCCTGGCGCACCTTGATACGGCTACTGATTTTACCGGAAAAAATGTTCATCCTCAAGTTATCGAAAACTTTGATGGCAATCCAATCATCCTGAATAAGGAGCAGAATATCATTCTGTCATCAGCAGATTTTCCTGAACTGCCTCAATATAAAGGCCATACTTTGATAACAACAGATGGAACAACTCTTCTCGGGGCTGACAACAAAGCAGGAATTGCTGAAATCATGACGGCAATGGCTTATTTGATCAAGCACCCAGAAATCAAGCATGGCAAAATTCGTGTTGCTTTCACTCCCGATGAGGAAATTGGCAGAGGGCCTCATAAATTTGATGTAGAAGCGTTTCATGCTGAATTTGCTTACACGGTGGACGGCGGTCCACTTGGCGAGCTAGAGTATGAAAGCTTTAATGCCGCCAGTGCTAAGCTAACTTTTAAAGGACAGAACGTCCACCCAGGCACGGCAAAAGGCAAAATGGTGAACTCAGCCAAAATCGCTATGGAATTCAACAGCAAACTTCCTAGCGAAGAAGCGCCTGAACATACTGAAGGATATGAAGGTTTCTTCCACCTCATCTCGATTAATGGAGATGTCGAGGAAACAACACTGACCTATATCATCCGTGATTTTGATCGTGACAGCTTCCAGGCACGCAAAGAGTTGATGCAGAAAATCACCAATGAACTGATGCTTACTTACGGCGAAACTCGTGTTAAGCTTGAAATGAACGACCAGTACTATAATATGAAGGATAAAATAGAGCCAGTAAAAGAAATCGTTGATATCGCGTATGAGGCAATGGAGAACCGCGGGATCAAACCGATTGTCAAACCAATCCGCGGCGGCACCGACGGTTCGCAGCTTAGCTATATGGGCTTGCCAACACCAAATATTTTTACCGGTGGCGAGAATTTTCACGGAAGGTTCGAATATATCTCTGTGGATAACATGCTCAAATCTGTTGAAACCATTGTGGAAATCGCATCACTTTTTGAAGCAAAGGCTTAATTCAAGATCAGGGAATTGGCATATTCAGGAGGTTGAAAGATTTGAAAATATTAATTGTTGGTGCAGGCGCAATCGGCGGTTATTTTGGCGGAAGGCTCCTGGAAATGGAAGCAAACGTGACATTTCTTGTGCGGGAAAAAAGACAGAAGCAGCTTAAGGAGCACGGTCTCGTTGTTACAAGCATCCATGGCGATTTGCATGTTTCAGATCCACAGACAATTGTATCGGGATCGCATCCAGAGCCATATGATGTGATTCTCGTTTCTACTAAGTCCTATCATCTCGATGGAGCTATTGAAAGCATCCGTCCCTATGTTGGCGACAAGACGATGATTCTTCCATTGTTGAATGGGATAGCCCATCTCGATGCTTTATCCGAAGCTTTCGGATCGAAAAAGGTGATCGGGGGACTTTGTTTTATCGAAACAACACTGGATGAAAATGGAAAAGTAATTCAAACAAGCCCTGTTCAGGATTTGATTTTTGGAGAACGAAATGGCGAGCGTTCAGAAAGAATTCTACAGCTCCAAGCCACTTTTGAAGGTACGAAGGCTAATTTCCGTCTTTCGGAAAAAATCGAACAGGAAATGTGGCAAAAATACCTATTCATCACACCATTAAGCGGCATCACCTCCCTGTTCAGGTCTCCGATCGGTCCCATTCGGGATCAAGCACAGGGGGCCGATACGCTCAAGCGCCTACTGCATGAGACTGTCGAGATTATGACAGCGATCGGTGCCCCGCTTTCCGAAGGAGCTATGGATGCGACATGGAACAGGCTGAACGATATTGGCGACGGCATGAAATCCTCCCTTCAGCGTGATATGGAAAAATCTCTCCCGACAGAAGGAGACCACTTATTCGGCTTTTTGCTGAAGAAAGCAGCGGACCTTCAAATAGCGGCACCTACACTGTCCGCTGTCTATGCGAATGTTGATATTTACGATAAAATGCTCCACTCATGAAATGATTAATAAAACCTTAAAACGAACGCAACAAGATATAATTCTTAAAAAAGCAGTCCGAAACTAGCTTCAGTTCGGACTACTTTTCGCCTTTTCCAGCAAAACCAGTCCGAAGTTTGCTCCAGTTCGGATTGCTTTTCCCCTTTTCCGGCAAAAGTAGTCCGAAGTTCGCTCTAGTTCGGACTACTTTTCCTCTTTTCCCCCAAAACCTGTCCGAAGTTCGCCTTAGTTCGGACTACTTTTCCTCTTTTCCCCCAAAACCTGTCCGAAGTTCGCCCTAGTTCGAACAGCTTTTCCCCTTTTCCCACTAAACCTGAACATTTTTTTCGTAGCCGCTGCAGCTCATAGAGACCAAGCTTGAAAATAATCTGTGAGTGGCATATTCTTAATTGTATAATTCAAGTTGTTTAAGGGTGGGATTAACCTGCGTATCAATAAATTCATCAGCGAAACAGGAAAAACATCCAGACGTGGCGCTGACCGTCTCATTGAAGAAGGACGCGTGACAATTAACGGCACTATCGCAAAAATCGGCAGCCAGGTTGAACCAGGTGATGTCGTCAAGCTTAATGGCGAAGAAATCAGGATGTCGCAGAACTATGTATATATCGCCTTGAATAAACCAGTCGGCATCACAAGTACGACGGAAAGAAATGTGAAGGGCAACATCGTTGATCTTGTCAACCACCCGCTAAGGATTTTCAACATTGGTAGGCTTGATAAAGATTCAGAAGGTCTGATCCTGCTTACAAACGACGGCGACATCGTTAATGAAATCCTCAGGGCGGAGAACAAGCATGAAAAAGAATATATTGTAACCGTGGACAAGCCGATTACTCCCGAATTTGTCAAGGCGATGTCTGAAGGTGTCAGGATTCTTGGAACAAAAACATTGCCTGCAAAAGTCGTCCAGCAATCAAAATACGAATTTCATATCACTCTCACACAAGGATTGAACAGGCAGATCCGCCGCATGTGTGAAACGCTTGGCTACGAAGTCCTCAGACTGCAGCGCATTCGGATCATGAACATCCATCTAGGCAATTTGCCGATCGGCCAATGGCGTGACCTGAGCAAAAAGGAGAAGCAGCAGCTTTTCAGCGACTTGAATTACGAACCGAAGCAATGGTAGTGATGATGGGCACAAGTCTCGATAATTACCTTCAAGGCCTGTGTCATCACTTCCTGTGGCAAGGATGGCAAAGAAGGATTACGGGCAGACATTTCTGTCGAAGCCGGAAAATGGATAAATCCAGCGCTGATTGCCAGGTTATGTTTACGGATATAATTCAAAACGGCGTACAATGTGTTGTTGCAGATAAATGTACCCGCACTATTCGAAATGGCGGCCGGGATCTGCAGATCCTTCAGCTTCTTTTCGATTAATCGATTCGGCAATGTTGAGAATAAGCCATCTGGACTTTGCTCATCAATCACCTCATCCATTGGAGTATTTCCCCGATTATCAGGATAAGGATCGCCTGAACCAGTATCCTTTATATTGATTCCAATCCGCTCAGGGGTGATTGCCGTCCTGCCTGCAGCAAGTCCACAGGCAATCACTACATCGGGCTGGGCTTCCGCCATTTTTTTGATCAGTTCTTCTGCACATTTGTCATACTGAACCGGCAGCAAAATCGTTTCAATTTCCACATTCTCCAGCGAAAACCCCTCTGCTTCCAACAGCAATTTTTCAGTTGGATTTATACTCATCTTCCCAAACGGCTCAAAGCCTGAAATTAATACTTTCACGAATGAACACCACCTTCTTAGAAAAAATCGAAACAAACACTTCAATATTATATTACCAGAAATCATAGAAAAATCAGTATTTTAATTTTATATCCAATGAAAGGTTGCGTATTATTCGTTTTTTCACTAAAAATTAATATAAGTATTAATATTATTTATTATTTTATAAATTTATCTTTACTTTTTTAATTTTAACATTTAATATCATTAATATAGAAAGGAGGCAGTCATGGCTTATCCTGTCTTAACGAAATGTCCCGTTTGCAGCCAGACCCTTAAAATTACCAAACTGCAATGCAATCATTGTGATACAACAATTGAAAATGAATTTGAACTATCAAGGCTTGCTTCTTTAACCAGGGACCAGCTTCAGTTCATCGAGATCTTTCTCGTTTCCCGGGGAAATATTAAAGAAGTGGAAAAAGAGCTTGGAATATCTTACCCGACTGTCAGGGGGAAACTGAACGATATTATCACTGCACTTGGATATGACACTCAAAAGAAGAATGAACTGGACGAAAAGAAAATCGTTGCTATGCTGGAGAAGGGTGAAATTTCACCAGAGGATGCAATCAAACTTTTAAAAGGGGAATAGGGAGGCGTTTTTAATGAGAGAAGAAATTTCAAAAATTTTAACGATGGTTCAAGAAGGAAAAATTGATTCAGATAAAGGGGCACAGCTAATTGCTGTACTCAAGGAAAAAGAATCTACTGTCTTTGCAAGAAAACCTAATAATTACTTAGATAAAACCTTAAAAATCCGCATTGTATCCAAGGAAAATGACAATGTAAACGTCAACGTGCCGATCAAATTAGTAAAGGCACTTCTCAAAACTGGATACAGCATAGCGGCCGGAATCCCTCAATCCCAGCAATACGTCAAAGACCTTGATATCAATCTGCTGATCGATGCAATTGAAAACGAGCTCGATGGGAACATTGTCGATATCCAATCGGCAAATGGCGATACAGTGAAAGTCGTCATTGAGTAAAAAAGATGTTAAAAATAAAAATAAAAACCAATAAAGTTGCATTCTCGCTTCCTGTCCCTTACACCATCTTAAAAGCTGGCAGTACGATTATTGGATCGAAAAAGTTCCAAATCCAGATGCATAAATGGGCAAATCAGAATAATAAACAATATCAAATTCCAGCCGCACTTTTCACTACTCTACTAAACAGGCAGCTTCTGAATGAACTTATCCGCGAATTAAGCAGACATAAAGGAACATTGCTTGTTGATGCAAGATTGCAAGATGGTACCGAGGTCATGATCAAACTTTGAAATAGAAGAAATCCTAGCTTCATTTTTTACGATGACTGGATTCAACAACTTTTCAAAACAAACATACCACCCTGACGATACCGGTCGCTTATCGTCTTTTTTATTTAGCTTCACGAATTTTTGTAAATAGAGGAAAAGGATTTATTGCAGTTGAACGGCGTCTATATGAATGTATCTACAGTATCACAGATCATTGGGACTGCAGCAGCTGGAATCCTCCTGGTGGCCATGCCATTGAATTCTGTTTATCTCAATCAATGGCTGCCTATCTTATCCTTTTTGGTCTTACATGGTTATTACAATTTGAAGAAAAGAATACGCACATGACAGTCACGGAAAACTAGAAGCAGGGATTCAAAGATGTCTTCCCTGTTATCTTAAAATTGCCAATTGTCATGATGACCTTGGTTTTGACATTAGTTCCACTCCTATTCTTAGGAGGCTTTAATCTTGTCATCATCAATATCAGTGAACTTCAAGAAAGTTCCGCGATCAAAGGCTGGATCTATACTGCCGAAGGATTTGCGTTCATGACCGGAGCGTTTCTGATCAAACGAATCAGCCATAAATACTCCCCTTATAAAATTCTGTTTTCCAGTTCGATGCTAATCGGGTTTTCACAGTTGATGTTGTATTTTGCCGATCAGCCAGTGCTGACAATTGTCTCCTTCCTGATATTCGGTTTTTCCGTTGGAGTTTTTTCCCGACTGCTGCGACAATCTTCCAAACGAGGGTGCCAAAGGATTTCCATGGCCGCTTCTTCTCGTTCAGAAACATGATGGACCGATTTATCTTTCAGGCAGTGCTGCTCCTTACCGGATTCCTGCTTGATGCTAGATGAGCGTCACTTTTGGAGTATTGGCCATTACCATCACGACAGCCTTCTTCATCAGGTCACGAAATGCAAGAGCCATCGCCGATCTCGAAAAGAAGATAAGCTAATCAGTTTGGATAAAAGCTGCCTGCAAAAATCAGGCAGCTTATTTTCAATATATATCCATCCTCGTCTTTCTGTCTGTTATCGAGGTTATAATGAAACACTTCCGACTAGTTCTTTTTTGGAATTTCACAACCATCGTCGTCACAAATCATTCCATCATCATTGTTCAAAATAGTGATTTCACTCTCAGCGATGACTTTTTTCAACGTCTGGACGATCGTTTCAGTAGACTGGGCACCAGTAATAGCATACTTCTTATTGATCAGGAAGAATGGCACACCTGTGATCCCATACTGTTGGGCAGTGCTTTCATCAGCACGAACTTCTTCTGCCATTTCATTACTTGCGAGCATTTTCTCTACAGCTTCGCGATTCAGTCCAACTTCTCCGGCTAAGTCCACCAATGTTTCGTGGTCTCCAATATCCTTTGAATCCGTAAAATAGGCACGCAACAGCCTTTCCGTCATCTCAGCCATTAATCCATGGCTTTTCGCGAACATTGCTAAGCGATGGGCATCGAATGTATTTGTTAAAATCAACGTATCAAAATTATATTCCAGACCAGATTCCTTCGCCATCTGCACGATATTTTGCGTACTCGCCTTTGCCTGGGCGATGCTCATCCCATATTTTTTGGAGAGAGATTCATACATATTGAGATCTATACCTCGCTCCTTGTTTGGATCTAGCTCGTAGCAGCGGTATGTTACCTCAATTGGGTGGTCAATCTGTTTAATAGCGTCATCCAGACGCCTTTTGCCAATATAGCAAAATGGTCAAGCAAAGTCTGTCCACATTTCAATTTGCATTATGAATCCTCCTCTTAATCAAATCACATTATAGTATAGGTGTTAATCCAGCAAAATACACGAAATCCGACTCGGCAAATCAAGTCCCTGTTCTATAAGCCAAAAAAGCTGCCATGGCAGCTTTTTTTCCAATTAATATGCTTTTTGTAAGTGCTGAATTTCCTTAAAAGCCTGGTGTAGATTAGATTTCACCATGATTCCTTCCAGATTCAGTCCGAGTGTCACCATCGTATGAGCCACCTCTGGACGGATGCCGGTCATAATGGTTTTTACACCAACAAGCGAAAGAGCGCTAGTGACTTTAAATAGCTGATCGGCAACCATCGTATCTACAATCATAACGCCGGATACATCAAAGATAAGATGGGTCAGCTTTAGCTTAACCGCTTGGCTTAGCGTTTCTTCCATCAATAACCGCGCTCTTTCTGTATCCACATTCCCAACTAGAGGCAGGACACCGACCCCAGGCATTAACGGAACAACCGGTACGGAAAGTTCAAGCAATGCTGTTTTGGCATTTTCTAGACTCTTTTGATGTGCTTCAACAAATGTGAGACTAAAGCTGTATATTGCATGGTCCATCAACGGGTCAATAATATCCAAAACATCAAAGAAGACAGCAGTGGACATGTCCTTAGCCACTTCTCTAATCGCATGCCAAATATGTTCACGATAATAGGTAGAATCCTTTAGTGCTTCATCAAGAGAGGCACCAAGATTATAAATATATTCACCCGTTTCTTTTCCCCATGTTGTCAGCTTATCGAAAACCCCTTTAGGGTCTTCGTGCTCGATCAAGGCTTCACCGAACAGTTCAATAAAGTTGGCCCTGACTTCAAGTATTTGCTGCTCAACTTTCTCAAAATCATGTTTCTGTGCTTCCGTTAAGACACCGTCCGAAAACCTGTCTTCATGCACTGCCTTCGCAATTTGATTTTTTCTGTTAACTATTGCTTCACCTATGGTTTGCAGTTCTGTGGTCATTCCGATTCCTCCATATGTTCTATGACAATGATCACCTATCAATCCAAACTTAAGTATTCTATTAGGGACTGTTATTAATCATCATATCGCATAATAGGAATGTAGTACAAGTTTTTACCCTACAAACCTTACTATCTGTTTTTTGTTTTACTTATCCTGGCTTTCCTCGTCGTTGAGGTCGTCTTCTTCTGATTCTTCTTCATCATGCTTCTCTTTATTCTCTTTATTCTCTTTCCTTTCTTTCGTCTTGGCTTGTTCTTTTTCTGTTGTTTTCTCTTCTTGCTTCTCTTCTGCTTGGATCACTTGTTCTTTTTGATTTTCTTCGTTCTTCTCTCTCACTTCACGTTTTTGTTCTACAGCTTTCTTTTCTGTTTCCATTTCCTTTTTAGCAACCTTCACAGTGTCTGCCTTCGCTTTCAATTCTGTATCTGCCTTTTTTTCTTCTGTATCGGAAGCATTCGTACTCATCACCGTACTTGCGATTGAAGCCACTCCAGTACTAACTTGCTGTACAGTCAAATCTGGTTCTTTTGTAGTATCCGCTTCTTCAGCCTGTGTTGCTGCATCAGACCCTTCATCAACTGATCTCTCGTCTATTTTATCGGTATCCATTTCTTCTTCATCAGAAGATTTTTTATTGCCTGATACGAGTCCATTCATTTGCGAAGGATGGACTTTAAGTTGCTTTGCTGCCTGACCAAATCCAGCATTTTCCTCAGTAAATACCACGGCAACCTCTTCTACTGTCTTGCCAGCTGTTTTTGCAAGCCAAAAGATTTGTGCGATTTGTCCATAGCCTAAGTTTTGTTCGCGCAGTTTGGAGACCATTTCACGATCAAGCTCTTTTACTACGTTCGCGACAATTTTTGTTTGCTCTGTTTCCTCTGTAACTGATTCCTTTAGTCCATCTTCAAGTTCTTCAGTAATCCCTTCCTCAAGATTAGCTGCTTTTTCCAACTCTTCTGCCAATCGAGCTTCCCCAGTGGCATCGGTCTCTTTTTCAACAATAACCTCTGTGACCTTCTCTTGCGCTTTCTTAAGCGTTATCAAATAATCCTTAAACGTCTCTTGAACGAGTTCTCTCTTGTTTTCTTGCGACATAACGGATGCCTCAGCAAGTCTCTCATTTGCAAAGTCAAGCAGAAGCTGAGCTTCCTTTTCATTATCAAAGGTAAGGAAAAGCTGCAATTCTTCCAGTAATTGATCAAACGTAAATAAAAACTCGTCAGGTGTCGTCCCAGGATCAGCCGTTTCTACGACACCCTGCGCCGACACACCCGTACCAAAAGCAAGCAATCCTATTAAAATGGTTGATGCGACTAATTTATTCATTCCAATTCCCCCCATAGTATATTGGAATTAAAATCAAAAAAAGTGCTGTCCGAAGATCAGCACACATAAGATGACTATGTGAAGCTTCGGCAACTGGCTGGCTGGTCAAGACTTTAGCCCCTGTAGTTTTGCGTCCTCAGGTTCCCCTGAGTTTGCCTTTATCGGATTTTAATTCTATTTTTATCATACTTAATTGCCGAGTAAAAATAAATATTTTTTTTACTAAGATTGCTTTTCCTGATAGATTTTTCTTTCTGTTAAAAAGTAATTCCTTTACTCTTTTATTCTGAAAAATTCTGTTGTGACAGGGTCTATTATCCTATATAATATATAATTGGTGTTTAAATATCGTGGTTCGTAACCATCCCACGTAAAAAAACTAGGAGAGATGAATAATGAACACAAGAACGATTGTCCGTAACGGGATTCTGGCAGCTTTGTATATCGCTGTATCAGCTGTCATCCAGCCATTCGGTTTTACCAATGTACAATTTCGAATTTCGGAAATGTTCAACCACCTGATTGTTTTTAACAAAAAGTATTTCTTTGGGATTGTATTAGGCGTGTTTTTAACAAACCTGCTCTTTTCCCCGATGGTCGCCTATGACCTTGTGTTTGGAGTTGGCCAGTCAGTAATTTCTTTATTGGTTACGATCTTATCCGCTAAATACATTAAAAGTATTATCGGGCGAATGATTGTAAACACAGTGTTATTCACCTTCACGATGTTCCTGATTGCGATTGAATTGAATCTCGCATTCCAGCTGCCGTTCTGGTTCACATGGCTAACAACAGCCGCGGGTGAATTTATCGTAATGGCTATCGGTATTCCCGTAATGCTCGCGATCCATAAACGAGTAAATCTCGAGAAGTTGATATAAGAAAAGAAACCGCACGGATTTGATCCGTGCGGTTTTTATTACGTTTCATCATTAAAAACTCTATAGGATTCTGTCCTCCACCAGGCAAGGTCCGGAATCTGGTCTTCACCTACGATGACGGTTTCCCCAATTCTCGGAGTCGCAATCTCGACTCCAGATTCCTCTGCAGCCCGGACTGCCCGTTCAATTGGATCATGCCAGGCATGGAGCGACAGAGTAAATGCTCCCCAATGCACTGGAATGAGAAGCTTTCCTTTCACATCCTGATGTGCTTGTACCGTTTCTTCAGGAAGCATATGAATATCTGCCCAGCGTACGTCATATTGGCCGCATTCCATCAGCGTCAGGTCAAACGGGCCATATTTCTCGCCAATCTCTTTAAAATGCGAACCATAACCGCCATCGCCACTGAAATATATTTTTGTATCCCGGGCAATGATGACCCAAGAACACCAAAGCGTTGAGTTACGGTCGGCAAGTCCGCGGCCAGAAAAATGGCGAGCCGGGGTGCACGCGAGCTTAAGGCCTTCGAAAGTATATTCATTCCACCAATCGTGTTCACTGATCTTTTCTTCTGGAATTCCCCATCTTGCCAAATGGCTTCCAACACCGAGAGGAGTGATGAACTGTTTTACCTTTTCTTTCATATTCATGATTGAACCATAATCAAGATGATCATAATGGTCATGCGACAGTACCACAGCATCGATTGCTGGCAGATCCTCGATTTTGAAAGGAAGCTTTCTGCTGTACCGCTGGTTCTTGATTGGAAACGGTGTTGGCGCTTTCCCAAACATTGGATCAAACAGAATCGTTTTCCCCTCTACCTCAAGCATGAAAGCCGAGTGACCAAACCAGGTAACTCTTGCTGAATCAGCACGATCTATTCTTGGAGAATAGGGTACGATCGAAAGGGGAGTCCGAGGTTTTCTTTCGACCTTACTCTTTAAAAATTCCCTTATCATGGAAAGCATCGACCCAAAACTCGTATTCCACTCGTTTGTGTTCAGATTAACGAATTTTCCATTTTGATATTGCGGAGACTGTGCGAATAATTCCATCTTCTCTTTTGACTGCTTTCCGCCAAAAGTCGGATGAATCTTCACAACCGCATACCCAAGTCCAATAATCCCAATAAAAGTAAATAGTATATAGATGATCATGTTTTTATATAGCACCCTATTTCTTGAATTATGAAGGAGACAAAAAAGTTTTTTCTCGATTTCAATATCACCGTAGAACCTGTCCTTCCCTTATTCCTTAATTATTCCATAATTTTATTGATAAGGAAATCTAAACAGCTTACTCCCTTTTCCACTTTATATCGATGATAATACTTTTGAAACATCTTTCCCCGTTTGCCACCTCGAAAACGTTTGATTAAAAGTTGTTTTCCTCTCAAAAGATTTGACGTTACCTCCGTAAATCCTCGAATTATTTTCTGAGTATATGATAGATTTACTTTTTATTAGAAGAATGATAAACTCAATTTATCTACAACAATATATGGTGTTTAGTTATATATAGGTACTACTATATGTAGTTTAATAGGGAAGTTAGGTGCAATTCCGACGCTGTCCCCGCAACTGTAAAGCTGACGATGATTCAATGCCACTATGCAATCGCATGGGAAGGGAATCGGAGAATGAAGCTAAGCCAGGAGACCTGCCTATATAAAACAAATTTAAACATTTCTTCGGGGAGTAAGAAATGGAGACGGTTCACTTTCTTAAATTCTGAACGTTTCCATTTTATGCTGCCTATTACTGAATAGGCAGCTTTTTTATATTAAGGAAAGAAGGGGTTACATGAAACTTTACGATTTAAAAATTCGATAATATTTAGGAAAAATCAAGTATAAGTGATAATAGTTATTTAGGAGGAGAAAAAGAATGGAAACGAAGCAAAACCCTTTAAATCTATTAGAAGTATTCAAGGAAATTACAGGCAGTAAGAATCAAGACTTAATACAAGAAAACGCAAATGTCGATGGCAAAAGCCCTATGGGAATGATGGGACTCTTTGCCTCTACTAGTGCAAAGTTTTACGCAATTGAACATTTATTATCTGAAGAAGTAAAACTAGCTTATGAGAATGGTTATATACATATTCATGACTTGGATTATTATGTAACTGGAACAACAACATGCGTTCAAATCGCATTAGGAAAAGTATTAAAAAATGGCTTTGATACTGGTCATGGACATATGCGCGAACCAAAAAGCATTGTTTCTGCCATGGCATTAGTCTCTATTATTTTTCAATCTAATCAAAATCAACAACACGGTGGTCAAGCGATGAGTAACTTCGATTTTGATTTAGCCCCTTATGTATATAAGACGTACAAGAAAAATGTTCAATTATTAGAAGACGTTCAAGCCGGCTGTGACATTGAAGAAAAAGCATGGGAACTAACAGATCGAGAGGTTTATCAGGCTTGTGAAGCGTTTATTCATAATAGTAATTCCATGCATAGTCGGGGTGGTGGGCAAGTCCCTTTTATTAGTATTAATTATGGGTTAGATACTTCAAGGGAGGGTAGAATGCTTGTTAGGAATATGCTCCTTGCTACTCAAAAAGGATTAGGGAGTGGCGAAACACCGATTTTCCCAATTCAAATTTTTAAAGTAAAAGATGGTATTAATCTTAATCAAGGTGATGCCAATTACGATCTATTCAGATTGTCACTTCAAACAACAGCAAAACGACTTTTTCCAAATTATGTATTTGTGGATGCTCCTTTTAATTTACCCTACTATAAAGAAGGCGACCCTGAAACTCATATTGCAACAATGGGTTGTAGAACAAGAGTATTAGCCAATGTGAATGGTAAGTCCACTCCGGTGGGCAGAGGAAACCTATCGTTCACTTCTATTAACCTGCCCTTAATTGCGTTAGAAAGTGATGGCTTAGAAGAATTTTTCAAGAAGCTAGAGCATTATGTGGACTTAGCAAGTCAACAATTATTTGAAAGATTCTTATATCAATCGAACAAGACACCTGTAAATTTCAAATTCTTATATGGTCAAGGCATTTGGAGGGATTCAGAAAAACTAAATAAAGATGCCTCTCTAAAAGAGGTTCTTCGTCAAGGTACATTGTCCGTTGGGTATGTTGGTTTAGCTGAGGCATTAGTTGCCCTGACAGGGAAACATCATGGGGAAAGCGATGATGCTCAGGAACTAGGGTTAAAAATTGTTTCTTTTATGAAGGAAAAGATGGACCATTTTACAGAGATGACAAAATTAAATTATACCTTGCTAGCAACACCTGCTGAATCCTATGCAGGCAAAGCTTTAAGACTTGCTCGCAAAAAGCATGGGATCATAAAAGGAGTAACAGACAAGGAATGGTTTACGAATAGTAATCATGTTCCAGTTGAGTATAGGATTAATGCAATCAATAAAATTAAGAAGGAAGCACCTTATCATGCTTTAACAAACGCCGGTCACATTACATATATTGAATTAACTGAAGATGCTTCAAAGAATATTGATGCTCTAGAAACTTATGTTGTTGCTATGAAAGAAAATGGGATTGGTTATGGCAGTTTTAATGTACCAGTTGATCGCTGCCTTCAATGCGGGTTCAATGGTGTAATTTATAATGAGTGCCCTAAGTGTAATAATTACGAGGAACATAACATTGAACGCATAAGAAGAATAACTGGATACTTGGTAGGAAGCATGGACAAATGGAACAGTTCAAAATGGAATGAAGAAAAAAACAGAGTAAAACATGGGTATCAGAAATGAGAATTATGAAAATCGACACTGATTCAACAGATAATGGAAACGGTATTCGTACTGTCATTTATGTCTCAGGTTGTATACATTATTGTGAGGGATGTCATAATCCCTCCTCTTGGAATGTAAACCATGGGATGCAGTTCCGTATAAATGAATTAATAGACATTATCGAAGAAAATACTATCTCAGATGTAACAATAAGTGGTGGAGATAGTCTTACTTTTCAATATGAGGATACGTTGAGGCTAGTTAAGGAAATAAAAGCGCAAACAAACAAGAATATATGGTTATATACTGGTTATATATTTGAAGAGTTGCCTGAGACTAAAAAAGAGATATTACCTTATCTTGATGTAATTGTTGATGGGCGGTTTGAAGTAGCAAAAAAGGACTTACGCATCTTATTCAGAGGTTCGTCCAATCAACGAATTATCGATGTACAAAGAAGTTTAGAGGATGGTACTACGATTCTTTGGAAAGACGGCCAATACAACTAAAGAACTTTTAAACCTTATCCATCTATTGGGATTTAAAGGGTGGGTTCCATATTTTCAGAAAATGGTAGACTACCCCTTTGAATGAAAAGCGAATTATACAACAAAAGGAACACGAAAAAATTTAAGCCGCAAGCTTATTTATGCTAGCGGCTAGTGATTTGTTAGAGCTACCTCATCACTAATCCACCATCTATGTTTAAACATTGTCCGGTTATAAACGACGAACCTTCAGAAGCAAGAAAAACAACGGCGTTAGCAATGTCGTCAGGAGTTGCCAAACGTCTCATTGGCGTCAGCTGAATAATTGATTCGCGAACATCTTCCGTTGTTTCCACGCTAGAATCCGTTGGGTAAGTAAGCCCAGGAGAAACTGCATTCACAGTAATCCCGAAAGAGCCAAGGTCAGCTGCTAATGATCGGGTAAAGCCTAATAGTGCCATCTTAGCAGTAGTATAGTCATGATACGGAATGACAGGGAAATCGATTAAATTACTGACAATATTGATTAGTCTTCCTGACATTTGTTCTTTCATAAAAGGCATTGCTGATTGACATATGTTGTAAGCTCCTTTAACACTGCCATCCAATTGCTGTTGGTAGTCGTCCCAATTCGTTTCCCACGCTGTTTTCCTTGTTTTCGGATTAAACGTATAATGGCTTAAGGCATTGTTGACAACTATATCAATCCCGCCAAAACTGTCTGCCAATTGCGCTACCATTGCTTGCACTTGTTCTGGGTTTCGGACATCTGCCTGAAAGGCTTCTGCCTGACCGGAAAATGTTTTAATTTCGTTAACTACGTTTTCTGCTAGCTGTTGATTTTTAAAAAAATTCACGCCAACAAATGCCCCTTCTCTAGCCAACTTCTTCGCTATCGCTGCTCCGATACCCCTGCTTGCACCTGTAACTAAGGCAACTTTATTTTTAACCATCATACTAGTTTCTCCTTTCACTATTTCACAGCTAATTGAACAACAAGTCTTAAAATCATTCACTTCTACTCTACATCAGGGTCAAATCGCTCTAAAGTATCTTCAAGTCCACGTTCTATGTCGGTAAAACGCACAAAATCCAGTAAATTGAACCGCCCGTCATGATGCCATCCTGGCTTGGCACTGTTCATTTTTCCAACTTGCGTGAGTCGATTCATTCCAAGTTCACCCAAACGCTCAGCAATCGGGAAAAGCCTCTCGGGCGAGACTGCAAGTCCACAAGATTGTAAATAGTTTTCAAACGGTTGCATTTTACCTAGATCCGTTTCTAATTTTTCTGAATAAAAAACATGAATAAATCGATTCAATGGTGAGCCATCAAAACCAGGTTGATGATGATAAATAACTGTCCACGATGTATCTTGCTTGCTTGCATAGATGGCTATATTTTCATTCTTAATTGCTTCCAGTTCAGTTTGGTGTCGCAAATTTTGGATCGACATCGTTTCTTCGTCAGAAAGCGTTGCTCTCGGTCTTTTTTGGGCGTAACGAGCAAGTTCTGCTGCAAGCAATTGTGCAAATTGCTTTGGACTGATTGCACTGCCAGCTTCAACAAGAACCGCCTGCGGTGATAGACAGCTCTGCTGATCATAAATGGATATATCTTCGGCAAATTTATGTACTGTTTCATAGAAGCAGTCTGGTCTAAGCGCTTCTTTGCCAATAATAGCGAGACTGATTTTATGCCCATATGTTATAAACGTTTTTGACAAAGGCACGATTTTCCGGACTGCTTTTACTGTATTTTCCGATCCATAAACGACCACAGCCTCAGCGCTATTTACTGCTGCTTTCTCAAGTTCCGTCATCCCACCTTTCCACGGAAGGATCGCTATCGTTTCGGCCAATTGCGGATCTACCTCGGCAAGCGATTGAGTAAATAAAACTGGCAACAGAGGTTCTGCTGTAGATGTTTTGCCAAGATTAGCTGATTTAAGCAAGAGGCCCATAATCAAACTCCATATTTGCACACCAGGAACATTTCCGGAAAAAACATGAAAAATCGACCGTGGGCCATAGACTCGGCTTAATCCACCACTTTTTCGTGGACGAAATTCATCCAGCATCGCCGCTTGGTCAAATTCTTCATCTAAAAAGCGCAGTAATTCTTTTTTCCGAAAGGTCCTCATATATTTTTTCAATTCAAGCCGAACCATTTCCGGATCATACCCAGTGATTATTGGAAGCAGAGCTTCTGCCTGTATCCGAAGCGGATAACCAGGGTTAAGCCATTTTTGAATGGCTTGATCAATCTTGTTGACGATATCACCAGTTGTAAGGCGCTGTAAATAATCTACCCGATTTTGCTGAATTAGAGCAGTGATTTCTCGAATCTTTTCACTAGTTACTACAGGGTACTCCAGTTGGTAAGCGGAACCGATCAACTGTTCACGAACAATTGGAACATCAACAGCCTTTGGGATCCAATATGCCTGCAAAATTTGCATGATTCATGTCGCTCCTTTGCTAATCACTCGTTCGACTGCATTAGCTGATCAATAGCAATGGAACAGCCTCTTGCTTCCGAACCTTGCACCCTTCCAAGTATAACAAAACCATGTTCGGTGCGATAACCGATATCTTCTGTTAATATCGCTAGGCATGAATTCCAATTGGCCAAGTCGTAGTGAGCAATTACTCCCGACTTGCCATTTGGCACAGGTTCTAATGTGTCTGTGTCAAGAATCATCGTTTTCAACCAAGCGGGCCCCGTTTTATCAAAAATGGTCTGCCCACTTTCATATGTGGAAAGAATGGTTTGGTCATAGACTTGCGAACTTAATTCGGTCATCCCGTACATATTGATACACATATTTCGCTTAACATTGAAAATTTCAGCAAACATCCCGTATAATTTATCCATTTCAATTTCACGTGTTTGCCCTTTAAAGCCGCCAGTATCAAAAATCCGGCTACCAGCTGCCAGGTGAAAGCGAAGGTTTTTTTCTAGAAAATAATCCAATAAATGAACATAGGCAAACGTCGCTCCCATTAACATCACTGCTTCTCCGCGATCCTCGCACTCACGCAATGCAGAAGCGACTGTTTTCATTTCCAACCCAGCTTCAGTAAAAAAGAAACGGCTGTTTTCTGTGCCAAAGTATGTTACCGCATTTGATAAATAACGAGAAAGGGATGAATGTTCATTCAGATCAGCAGCTGGCGATAAAACAAAAATCATCATTTTATCAACATCCGGTAAGACAAACTTTTTAAACGGAGCATTCATTGAACCGTCCCAAACAGCAAGTGTCGGATGATAATTTTTCCCTTTGGTCTCCGGATTCGTTGTCCCACTTGTCATAAAAACGGCTGCCGCTTCCTCGGGCGGCTCGCAAGCAAGCATTAACTCTTTGTACCCTTGGATCGGCATTGGAGGAATTTCATCCCACTTTTTTACAGTCAATGGCGTTTTCCTCTTCGTCTGGCAAAATTTTTTATATGGAAGATTATGTTGAAATTGATATTGAAACAAAGTTACTGCCAATCCGTTAAAATTAGTTTCGCTATTTCCTTCAATGAATGAGAGTATTTGGTTGGCCATGATAATTGAATCCTGTCTCATCTACTCACTCCTTTTTTAAAATGCATTGGCAAATTTATTAAAACGAGTTGCAATACAATGGATGAAATAGCTGCAATAAAAATACTATTCGAAAAAAATGTTCCCGCAGTACCTGTAAGATCTTTAAAATATGTTGGTAAACTAATTGCTAAAAGCAATGATAACCCGATAATCATATAGTTGGTTTCTGTTTTTTCTGTTTTTCCAAGAATAGAGATTCCCGTAAACACAAGGCTTGCGGCAGCTGGCAAGAAAATCCCACCGACAACTGCATCTGGTGTCAACGCAAGCAAAGCGCCAGCCTTTGGCACAAAACCTAAAATAAGGAAAATAATTCCAGCTATTAAAACTGGTTGCCTCGATCCGACACCAGTAAGCCGTAATAACCCAACGTTTTGCCCGTAGGCAGTTGTAGGAAATCCTCCTATTAAAGAGGACACAAGGGAACCTGCTGATTCTCCAGCAAAGCCATTGCGGATTCGCTTTGAATCTAAGTTTATTTTTAGCATGTCAGCAGACGCTTCATATACTCCCATTGTCTCAATAATCGCAACGATATAGGCGGTAAAAAACGTCAAAAATGTTCCCCATTCAAATGCTAAGCTACCATATGGCAAAAAATGCGGCATACCGAACCAGCCTTTATCTGCAATCATGGAAAAATTCGTTTTTCCGAGGGTAAAAGCAATGATATCCCCGATCACTAGTCCAATAAGAAATGAGAATGATTTCCACTTACCTTTGCCAAAAAGTGATAAAAAAATAACGATCATCGCTGTTGGAATAGACATCGATAGCGTCTCAATTGTCGCAAAGGTCTCCATTCCAAGTGTGCCCCCTAAAAACTCATATAACGTAAAACCCGACAATGAAATCCCCACTACAAAGATTACTGTGCCCGTAATAACTGGGGTAAACAATGCTTTTAATTTGCCGATTAATCCAGTAATCGATAAGAAAAAGACAATGATTGCGCTTAAGAATATTCCGCCGCTTGCTGCGGCAAGTCCATTTGCTTTCCCCGCAGCGATCATAATCGAGTCAAATGCCGCAGATGGACCTTGAATAATCGGCAATCGGACAAGTTTCGTTGCTTGGACAATGGTCACAAGCCCTGCTGAGATAAATACGGCATTAACAATATTTGCCGAAAGTGTCAATGGCAGGCCAATCATCGCTGCGACAAAGATTGGGTCAAGCCAAACATTAGAAACAAATACATGCTGTAATCCATACAATATTCCTTGCCTAATAGGCAATTTTTCATCAATACCAATTTCAATTTTTTCATTTCCCAATATACTTCCCCCTCTTTTTTTAAAAAAAAATCACGCTTTATAATAAGCGTGAGAGGTAGAATATGTAATAAGACATATTCCCTCCGCTGGCATTACCCAGATCAGGTCAAATGGTCGACAGCAAACTAGCTATCCTCTCAGCCTGATTTCACAAGCTCCCCTTTTACGATTTCAGCAAAAAACCAAAACAAACTTCCGAATCGGCTCCTAGCGTCTTTCACCATTCTATCATATTAAATCAATAGCTAAAACTTCAGTTGAGTATTTTAATAGGATCCAATCACGCAGTCGAATTAGCCTTCTTTTTATTAGGCATCCTTATCGTTAATAAGAGGACTGCGATTCCTACAATTGCGCCAACAACCCCAATCATATGAAAGTGACTCGTTGTTACTTCTTTTCCAAACAAAATCCCTAACAAACTGGAAGATAGAATGGTTCCAATATAGCGGGAAGTCATAAATAGTCCGGACGCTGTTCCTGTTTCTTCTTGAGTTACAAAACTGTATAAGGCTGTTTGCATCCCAATATTATTAAAACCGTTACTCACTCCGAGAATAGAAAGGGCAAAGAAAATCCAGACATAGCTCGAATCAGGACGAATCGTAAGTAACATTAAGGTTCCTAAAATAATACTCACGGAACCAACTAATAAAATTGGTTTCGAACCATTAGCATCAATCCATTTTCCTGCAAGTGGGGCAATGATGACACCAAAACCTGCTACAGCCAACATTAAAATTCCGGTGATATTCGATTCAAGATGCATTTTGTCCTGCAAGAAGGTCGGGACACCGAAAAAGACGGAGTAAAAAACAATGTTGATTAAAATAAATTGCAAATAAACGAACGTTACGTTCTTATTTTTCTGTAAAGCCAAGACATCCACAAACGGCTCTTTGTTTTTAGCTTCAAATAAATAAAATACAATTGATAACAGGATACTTAGAGCTAATTTCCACCAGCTAAAGGCAGTTTCTAGTCCAAGCAAGAATAACAACCAACTAACAATCATTCCTGTAAATAGTAAAATTCCAATGTAATCTAGCTTGATTTGTTGTTTCTCACGGACAGGGTCCTTTGGGAGAACCTTAATCGCTAATAGAAAAGACACGATGATAAATGGAAAGTTGATCAAAAAAATCGCTGGCCAATCTCCAAAATGTATCAAGAATCCACCAATAGATTGCCCAAACGCTGCTGAAACAGATGAAAAGATTGAGAGTGTCCCTAACGCTTTTGCTTGGTTTTCGGTAATCACATGGCGAATGATTCCCATTCCAGCCGGAAACAATGTAGAACTGCCTATCGCTTGGATCATTCGAAAACCAAGCAACCAGCCGAATCCTGGAGAAAAAGGGGCCAGGACAGACGCAATGACAATTAATATTAGACCTAGCATAAACAAGCGCTTTTTCCCAAATAGATCACTTAATTTTCCCATTACTGGTTGCGCAACTGCACTTGATAAATAGTATGTAGAAATGAGCCAAGATGCATCGGAATAAGAAAGTTGAAAATCTTGTTGAATTCTAGAGAGTCCTACGGCGATCATAGAAGAATTTAAAGGATTTAACAAGACTCCAAAAGCCACAGTGGTAATTAACAACATATGTTTTTTCAAAGTTGCACAACTCCCATCACAAGTCCCTATTTGCTAATAGAGGGCTTCCCCTAAAATTCTTGTTGAACTCCTGGACCCGTCCATTTAAAAATTTTTAAAGGCTACCCATTATCTTACTTGACAACCTTTGAAAACTCATTTTTTGGTACTATGAAAATGTATGAAGAATAATAACATCTAGAAGGGGTATCCCTTCCTTATATGATAAACCAAAATAGCAGACTGTCAAAAAAACATGACTCAATCTCCATTGGCTGTTCTTAAAAATATGTTATCATATAGTTAAACTTTTCAGTTATTAGAGCAAACCAGTATAATGCTAAAAACAATCGTTTGTGAATAATTTCACAAAAATTAAGTGTTTAATCGTTCGCATTGTCCACTTTTTTGGTCTCTTATTGGTTTTGTGTGTTCTGGTATGACTAAAAAATGGCAGGTTATAGTATAAAAAAACAAATGAAAAGAGAACCTAAGTTATTTAAGGGAGGAAAGCACCCACAAGGAAAATTTCGGTTACCTTTTTTGTAGAAGATCGATCTGTGTTCTTCCTACGATCATTAATTAGGAGGAAAAAAATAATGAAAGTGGGTTTAGCTTTAGGTGGAGGTGCCGTGCGAGG
Organism: Mesobacillus subterraneus; assembly: GCF_000934845.1. Lineage (GTDB taxonomy): Bacteria > Bacillota > Bacilli > Bacillales > Cytobacillaceae > Mesobacillus > Mesobacillus stamsii. The sequence continues at coordinate 17,918 of NZ_JXIQ01000016.1, read as the reverse complement.
TCTTGCCCATATTGGTGTATTAAAAGTTTTAAAAAAACATCAAATTCCCATTGATTTTATTGCAGGAACTAGTATGGGAGGGGCTATTGGTGGGTTAGTTGCCGCTGGCTTTGATATCGAAGAAATTGAGGATTTTGTTCTTTCGACCCCATCTTACCGTATTGTTGATATAGGGATTGGAAAACGAGGACTTATTGCAGGGAATAAAGTATATGCGTTGTTGCTTCAATTTCTGGAACAAAAAGGAGAAGATATCAGAATAGAAGAGCTTCCTATTCCATTCCGAGCAGTAGCCGTAGATTTAAAAAAGGGGAAGGTATTTATTTTTGATCAAGGTAGTTTGAGTTTAGCCATTCGGGCAACAACTTCCGTGCCTGGGTTCTTTGCTCCTGTCAATTATGATGGCAAGGTATTGGTGGATGGAGGTATTTTGAATAATTTGCCAGCAGATATAGCCCGAAATGAAGGTGTGGATATTGTAATGGCTGTAGATGTGGAAAGGGAACACGAAGAGCGAGAACCACGTAATATGTTTGATGTAATAAACCGTTCCTTATCCCTAATGATGGTTGAAATGAGACGGGAAAATCTTCGTTTTGCAGATGTAGTCTTTCGTCCCCAAGTAGGGAATTTTCAAGCATTCGATATTACAAAAATTAAAGAATGCATAGAAGCTGGCGAACGGGATGCGGAACATAAAATGATGGACGTGATTTCGTTAATCAATAAAGAAAAACACTAATCTTATGAGGAGGATCACTATAATGAAAAACATGATCAAAAAAGGAATGGCATTAGGATTAGGACTTGTAGTGGCGAGTAAAGAGCAGGCTGAAAAAATGGTAGATGAGTTGGTGAAAAAAGGGGAATTGAGCCGTGAGGAGTCAAAAGAATTAGTTGACCAATTAGTACAAAAAGGAAATGAAACGCAAAAAGAGTTGGATCAAATTGTAAGCAAAAGAATCAAAGAATTGTTTGGTGAATTAAATCTAGCTTCCAAAGATGATATTAAGCGATTGGAACAACGGTTGGATCAATTAGAAAATCGAGAAAATAAACCGGATTGAAATAAAAACCTAGTTGTTATGGAAGGAGTGTCTCCTATTTTTGAAAAAAGAATTCGACATTTTCAGCGCTATCGAGATATCGTAGCGGCATTTTCCCGCAATGGATTCGGTTTTTTGATCAAGGAATTAGGACTTCTTGAACTTCTTTCCTTGCCTAAACGATTATTTGTCGAAGACTATCCAGAGATTCATTCAAAAACGTTGGGTGAACGAATTCGATTGTTCTTAGAGGAATTGGGGCCAACTTTTGTTAAAATAGGACAGATTGCGAGTACACGTCCGGATTTAATTCCTGCTGACATCATTCATGAGCTGGAAAAACTCCAAGATCGTGTACCTCCCTTTTCATTTCAAGAGGTAAAAACCATTATCGAACAAGAATTAGGTGTGGCGATTGACTCTGTATTTGAAGAATTTCACGAGTCCCCCCTTGCGGCTGCTTCTATTGGACAAGTCCATTTCGCGGTTTTGAATTCTGGGGAGCGAGTCGCTGTAAAGATCCAACGTCCTAATATCAAAAAAATTATTGAAACCGATTTAGAAATCCTTCAAGAGTTAGCGTTGCTAGCTGAACTACGGTTGAAATGGGCGGCTCAATATCAGCTACGGGATATGGTTGAAGAATTTTCCATGTCTCTTCGAGCTGAGCTGAATTATACCATTGAAGGACGAAATGCGGAAAAGATCGATAAACAATTTGAAAACGATCCGAAAATCCGTATCCCTAAAGTATATTGGAATTATTCAACGCCAAAAGTGCTGACAATGGAATACATTGAAGGAAAAAAATTGAATGAAATACAAAAAAATGAAGATGAAGAATATAACCATAAAATCTTGGCTGAACGGTTAGTTCATGCTATTTTCCATCAAATTTTGATCGAAGGCTTTTTTCATGGAGATCCCCACCCAGGGAATATCATAGCATTACCAGGAGAAGTCATCGTTTTTATGGATTTTGGTATGGTTGGACGCCTTACTACGGAACTAAAATCTCACTTTGCTTCTTTGGTCATTTCGATGATGCGTCAAAACACGGACGGAGTAATTAAAGCGATTACCCGAATGGGATTGGTGCCTGATGATGTCAATATGCAGCGATTAAGATCGGATGTAGATCAACTAAAGGAGAAATATTACGATGTCCCTTTAAGTCAGGTCAGTCTTGGTGAGGCGGTAAATGATCTTTTTTCGATAGCCTACCAACACCATATTCAGATTCCAGCAGATCTAATCTTATTAGGAAAAACACTTCTTACCATCGAAGGGACAGTCGAACAGTTAGATCCCGAACTTAGTATCATAAAAATGGCTGAACCTTTTGGCCGGCAGCTGCTAAAAGAACGTTATCACCCAAGAAAGGTAGCCGGAAAAGTTTTAAACCATATGTTTGAATATGCGGAAATACTTACGGAATTGCCAAAATCGATCCAACAATATACAACCGTACTAAAAAAAGGGAAAATGCGCATGGAAATTACAATTCCCGAACTTGATCTGTTCTTAACCAAATTAGATCGTATTAGCAATCGATTATCTTTTAGCATTGTCTTACTTGCTTTTAGTATTATTATGGTTGGACTAATTATTGGCTCTGCATTAAGTAGGCAATCGCTCCTTCTCTGGAACATACCGGCTATTGAAATTGGATTTGGAGTAGCCCTATTGATGTTTCTTTGGCTGCTATATTCCATATTCAAATCAGGGAAATTCTGATTTATTTCCAGCAAGAGGCAAGTGTTGGCGTGTGAAAGGGCATTTTTTATAGCACTCATTGGTGCTTGCTAGTTCTGAGGCATTTTTAGCACCGATACGGCTTATTCGTGTCCTCTTTTCTCGATTTGCGGTTTTTTTGGGCACCGATACGGCTCATTGCTTCTTCTAAAGCTAAAAATGGTTTGTGCTGCGGCTTCACAAAAAAGGGTCAACATATAAATTCTGATATTACGAAAAAGGACCTTCCTACCGAAGGAAAGTCCTTTTAAACTATTAAAAACTTTTATGTTGAAATGCTATACACTTTTGATTAAACAGGATATACCCCATGTTTCCGTTCAGTAAATACAAGATACTTAGACATATAAACCTCTAAACGAGCAGCTAATTCTGCGCGCAGACGATTTGGCTCGACGATGTCATCGATGATTAATTCAGAAGCAAGTCGATAAATATCGATATCTTCACGAAATTCCTCCCGTTTTTCCGCTATGAAGGCTGCACGCTCTGCTTCTGGCAGCGCAGCAATTTTATTGGCATAAACTGCATTTACCGCAGCTTCTGGACCCATCACAGCAATTGCTGCAGTCGGAAGAGCAATACAACAATCTGGCTCAAATGCAGGGCCGGCCATCGCATACAAACCTGCCCCATATGCCTTTCGAACGATCACCGTCATTTTTGGCACAGTTGCTTCGCTCATGGCAAAAATCATTTTTGCCCCATGCCGAATGATTCCAGCTTTTTCAACATTTGTCCCAATCATGAAGCCAGGAACATCCGCTAAAAATAATAATGGAATATGGAAAGCATCACAAAGGTTGATAAACTTGGCGGCTTTGTCGGCACTATCATGGAATAAAACCCCCCCTTTTACACGTGGTTGATTCGCGATAATTCCGATCGGCTGCCCATTAAGACGTGCTAGTGTGGTAATCAGCTCTGGGGCAAATAGCTTCTTAATTTCACAAATAGAATCTTCATCAACTACTCTCTCAATTAATTGATACATATCGAAAGGCGCATTTTGGTTCATTGGAATAATATCTTCCATTGATTTTTCAAAAGAAGCTGGTGCCTTTGCTTCTGCTTTAACAGGCTTTTCCGTAAAATTGTTTGGAAAATACGTTAAATAGTTGCGAGCATAAGTGATGGCTTCTTCTTCTGTTTTGGCCAATACATCTCCACAGCCAGAAACAGAACAATGCATTTTCGCGCCACCCATTTGTTCAAGGGTCACTTTTTCGCCAATGACCATTTCCGCCATTCGTGGTGACCCTAAATACATGGAGGCGTTCCCTTCGACCATCACAACGATGTCGCAAAAAGCAGGAATATACGCACCACCCGCGGCAGATGGACCAAATAATAAACAAACTTGCGGAACTTTGCCTGACATTTTTACTTGGTTATAGAAAATCCGACCAGCCCCTCTACGGCCTGGGAACATTTCTAATTGGTCCGTAATCCTCGCACCCGCAGAATCAACGAGGTAAAACATCGGACAACGCATTTTTTCAGCTGTTTCCTGAATCCGAATGATTTTCTCTACCGTGCGCTTTCCCCAAGATCCAGCTTTAACAGTAGAATCATTGGCCATCACGCAAACCGTTCGGCCATGAATTTTTCCAATTCCCGTTACTACTCCATCTGCCGGAAGATCTCCGGCAAGAACATTCGCAAACATTCCGTCCTCTGCCTGAAGGCCATTGTCAAGTAATAAATTCAGACGGTCACGAACGAAAAGCTTCCCTTGTTCTAAGTTTTTTTGATGATATTTTTCTTGACCACCCTTAATTACTTCTTCTTGTTTTATTTGGTAATCCGATTTTATATTTGTCTCGTTCATTGCAGCCCCTCCTTTTTTCCAGCTCAGACACCCTTCAGATCCATTTATTGTCCTTTATACTGTGGAGAACGTTTTTCAGCAAAAGCGTTCAATCCCTCTAAGCGATCCGCCGTTGGAATGAGTGCATCATAAGCCAATTCTTCCATTTTAAGCCCCGTCGCTAAGTCCACTTCAACCCCTCTATTCATAGCGATCTTTGCCTGAATTAAGGCGAGCGGGCCATTTTTCAACATTGATTCAGCAAGTTCGAATGCTTTTTCTAATAAATCTGAGCGAGGAACAGTGTATTCAAACAGACCGATGGTAGCTGCTTCCTCCGCTGTTAATCGTTTAGCAGTGAAAATCAGTTCTTTCGCTTTCCCTAGACCAATTAAACGTGGTAGCCGCTGTGTTCCCCCAGCTCCAGGAATAATCGCAAGCGAAGTCTCAGTAAGACCGAGCATTGCCTCGATTGCACCGATTCGCAAATCACATGCTAGGGCTAGCTCGAGACCCCCGCCAAAGGCGACGCCATTTATAGCGGCAATGACCGGCTGAGGCAAGTCTTCAATCTCTTTAATAGTGCCACCAATTAAGCGGACCGTTTGTTTTACTTCGGAATCTGACATCCCTTTACGCTCTTTTAAATCTGCACCTGCACAAAAAGCTTTTTCTCCAGAACCTGTTAGAATCACAACTCTAACGTTCGCGTCATTTTTAATGTGATAAACCGCATCATGGAGGTCATACAGCATTTGTTTAGAAAAGGCATTTGCTGCTTCAGGCCGATTCAATGTGACAATCGCAATCCCATCATTCCGTTTTTCTATTTGGACGGTTTGGCGGACTGGTTCATTCAAGATATTCGCCCCTTCCTTCTGCTCGCAAAATATCCATTTGTCGGCTTTTCAACTGCTTTCCAAGCGCTGTCTCTATCAGTTGGCCCGACTTCATTAAGGACTGAAAATCAATTCCAGTTTCAATTCCTAATTCGTGAAGCATATAGACCAAATCATCGGTTGCCACATTTCCCGAGGCACCCTTTGCATACGGACAACCCCCTAATCCTCCTAATGAGCTATCAAAAATGGTAATGCCCATTTCAAGCGATTTCACAATATTAGCTAAGGCTGTTCCTCGTGTATCATGGAAATGCATTGCCAGCTTTTCTGAATCAAAATGTAGCAGAAGTTCGTCAAGCAGTTGTTCCACTTGAGTCGGAACAGCAACCCCAATCGTTTCACCTAACGATAATTCATCAATTCCCATTGAAAACAATTGATCAGCCACTGTTCTTACTTTCGATGGAGAGACTGGCCCATCATAAGGGCAAGCAATTACGGTCGATACATATCCCCTTACTCTTTTCCCAGCTTGTTTGGCTTCTTTTACAACTTCTCCGAGGATGGGATACGTTTCTTCAATCGATTTATTAATATTACTGCGATTATGCCCTTCACTTGCCGACATAAAAATACTCACTTCATCTACATCTACTTCCAGCGCTCGATCCAAACCCCTTATATTTGGAACAAGGGCAGCATAAGTGACACCCTTCCTCCTTTTAATCGTCTTTAAAACTTCCGCTGCATCCGCTAACTGCGGGATCCACTTTGGATGGACAAATGAGCTGACTTCAATATACGAAACGCCTGTTTCTGAAAGGGAATCAATCCAAGCAATTTTATCTTCCGTTGCTACTCGTTCCTTTTCATTTTGAAGTCCGTCTCTTGGGCCAACCTCTTTTACTGTGACCTTTTTTGGTAACTTCAACACTTTACCTCCTACTCTATTTCGATGACCGCATCGCTGTCATTGACAAAATCCCCTTCTTGCACATTTACTTTCGTCACCGTTCCATCCACATCGACCGCAATAGGGATTTCCATTTTCATAGATTCAAGGATGACTACATCCTGACCAGCTTTTACTGGATCCCCTTCTTTTACTAGTACCTTCCATACACTCCCAGCCATACCTGCTGCAATTTTTGCCATTTTCTTTCTCTCCTTTACTTTGTTGATGATAATTGAGGTAAATAATATTCGTTTACAAATTGAGTTGTCGTATATCCTGATAAGAATTGCTCATGACTTACTGTTTTGATAAGCATTGGAATATTCGTTTTAATTCCCTCTATTTTATAGTTTTCTAACGCTGATTTTATTCTGGCACAAGCCTCTGAACGCGTTGTTCCCCAAGCGATTAACTTGCCTATCATTGGGTCGTAAAACGGCGTCACTTGTGAACCGGCTTCAATGGAGCATTCATTGCGAATACCTTCCCCATGCGGCAATTGAAATTCCGTTATTTTTCCTGGTGATGGATAAAAGGTTTTTGGATCTTCGGCATAAATCCGTACTTCAATTGCGTGTCCTTTTCGCTGAATATCCTCTCTTTTAAAAGAAAGTCGTTGTCCTGCTGCTACTTTCAATTGTTCTTCAACTAGGTCAAGTCCCGTAATCTCTTCGGTTACCGGATGTTCAACTTGTAATCTAGTATTCATCTCCAGAAAATAAAAATTTTGCTGACGATCGACTAAAAATTCAATCGTCCCTGCGTTGGAATAGCCTATATATTGAGCAGCTTTCACCGCAGCATCGAGCATATTTTTTCGTGTTTCTTCATTAATAAATGGCGATGGAGCTTCTTCGACAACTTTTTGATTTCGACGCTGTATGGAACACTCCCGTTCCCAAAGCGGCACAACATTCCCATGTGAATCAGCTAAAATTTGCACCTCTATATGATGTGGCTCTTGAATGTATTTTTCAAGGAACATCGCTCCATCTCCAAAGAAAGACTCTGCACGTTTTTTATTGCCTGCAAACGCCTTAAATAGTTCTTGCTCGGAGTGAACTAACTGCATACCGATGCCGCCTCCACCTGCGGATGCTTTCAACATAAGCGGGTAACCAATTTTTTCTGCAGCCATAACGGCTTCATTTTCACTTTCAAGCGATGTATTGAGCCCTTCAATAATCGGAACACCGGCTTCCTTCATTGTTTTGCGTGCTTCGATTTTGCTTCCCATCATGGCAATGATTTCTGGAGAAGGACCAATGAATACAAGTCCTTTTTCGCTGCATTTTCTAGCAAACTCAGCATTTTCCGATAAAAGTCCATAGCCAGGGTGAATCGCTTCTGCACCACTTTCTTGTGCTACACGAATGATTTCATCAGCATTCAAATAGCTTTGGTTTACAGGAGGCTTTCCGATACAATAGGCTTCAGTCGCTTCCCGCACAAAAAGGGAGTTTGCATCGGCTTCCGAATAAACTGCAACTGCTTCAATCCCTAATTTTTTGCAAGTGCGGATTACTCTTAAAGCGATTTCACCACGATTTGCAATTAAAACCTTTTTGAACATGCTTTCCATCCTTTCTTCTCTTTATATAAGCATGTTGATTCGTTATGCAACTTTTCGCTACTATGACTCTTATTTTACAGATTTTCGTTCAGCAATCTTCTTTTGTATTTGGGCAACGGTTGTCGGATCTTCCAGTCCTGTAATATCACCAGCTACTGTTCCTGATACAATGATTTCTTTTAATAACCGGCGCATAATTTTTCCGCTGACTGTTTTCGGTAAGACATCGGTAAAAATAATCGTTTTTGGACTGGCAATCTTACCAATTTGTTTTATAATATTGTCATTTATCCGTTTTTCTAATTCTTTCGTACCTTCAAAACCATCAACCAGACGGACAAATACTAAAGGAACTTCCCCTTTTATTTCATCAGGAATCCCGATGATAGCACATTCAGAAACACCCTCACATTCGAGTACAGCACTTTCCATTTCCATCGTGCTTAACCGATGTCCCGCCACATTCATTGCATCATCAGAACGACCAACTACCCATAAATAACCATCATCATCGATTAAGGCAAGATCGCTGGCATAATAACTTCCCTTCACTTGGCTAAAATAAGAGGCATAATATCGCTCTGGTTCTTTCCAAAGGGTACGGCACAGCATGGGAAAAGGTTTTTTCATCACTAAGTTTCCTAATTGACCAGGTTTAACTGGATTTCCTTCGTTATCAACAACATCAAACACTGCGCCTAAAAATGGAATACCTGATGAACCTGGTTTCATAGGCGTCAGCCAGGCTGCTCCTGCGATAGGGGATCCTGCTGTTTCGGTTTGACCCCAAGTATTATTGATATATACCTTTTTCTTTCCTAACACTTCATATGTCCAATGCCATGTTTCTGTATCAAAAGGTTCACCCACAAGAGCAATGACATCAAGACAAGATAAATCAAATTCCTCTAATGGTTTTTCTCCGATGCTTTTTAACATTCGGAGTGCGGTTGGGGCGGTAAATAACTTATTCACCCGGTATTTTTCTATTATTTGATAAAAACGAGTCTTATTTGGATAATCAACTGCCCCCTCATAGACAACAGTTGTTACCCCATTCGCTAAAGCACCGGTAATTCCCCAAATATGCATCGTCAACCACCCGATATCAGCAGTACACCAGAAAACATCATCATCGTGGTGATCCAAATGATATTTTGCATATATATAATTTTGAATGACAAAAGCCATTCCAGAATGGACCACACCTTTAGGTTTTCCTGTCGTACCACTTGTATAAAATACAATCCCGCTTTCATTAGCTTCTAATTTTTCAGGTTCACAAACGATGCTTGCCTTTTTTGTAAGTTCGTGCCACCAGTAATCTCGACCTTCTTGCATTTGAACCTCTGTACTCAAACGATTAACAACAATTACTGCTTCAACTGATGGTACTGTAGGTACAACAGCATCCACCTTTTCTTTTAAATGGATCACTTTACCGCGCCGTTCTGTTGCATCTGCAGTTACCACTACTTTAGGCTCAAAATTGATGAGTCGATCTGTCAATGATTTTTCCGAATACCCTGAGAAAATGGAGTTGTAGATCGCACCAACACGAAAACAAGCTAATACGGCAATAATTGCTTCGGCCAGATTTGGAAGAAAAATAGCTACACAATCACCTTTTTTCACACCAAATGATCGAAGGACATTCGAGAATCGATTTACTTCAGCAAGAAGCATATTATACGTGTAAAACTTCGTATCGCCGTTTTCTCCTTCCCAAATAAGCGCCGTGCGGTTACCTGCACCACTATTTACATGTCGGTCAAGTAAATTGATGGAGGGGTTACTAATCCCGTCTACAAAAAAGCGAAAATCAGGGAGCTGCCCACTAATGGTTTCCTTCCAAGGTTCATACCATTCCAGTTCACGTGCTGCGTTATCCCAAAAGGCTCCAGGATCTTCTTGTGATTGACGAAGGAGTTCTTGAAAAGCTTCTGTGCTTCCAATGGAGGTGGAACGTACTTTTTCTTCATTTGGGTATACTAGTTTACTATTTGAAACAACTTGCAAAATTCCAGTTAAATCCATTTTGAATGCTCCTTTATCCTTATATTTTTTAGTTATTTAACAACCGAGATGTTTCGCAATTACTATTCGTTGGATCTCAGATGTTCCTTCCCCAATTTCCATCAATTTAATATCACGCAAATGTCTTTCTACATCGTATTCTTTCATATAACCGGAACCTCCATGAATTTGAATCGCTTGGTTACACACGCGGAACCCAGCTTCCGATGCGAATAGTTTGGCAATTGCCGCTTCTTTTCCAAATGGTTTTCCGCTGTCTTTTAACCAAGCTGCCTTGTAAACTTGGTTTCTAGCTAACTCAAGTTCCATCGCCATATCGGCTAATTTAAATTGAATCGCTTGAAACTTAGAAATACTTTGACCAAACTGGACGCGTTCTTTAGAATACTGAAGGGCTTTTTCGTAAGCTGCCTGTGCAATTCCAACAGATAAGGCGGCAATGGAAATTCTTCCTCCGTCTAAAGTGTATAAAAATTGACTGAAGCCCTTTTTCTCATCCCCAAGCAAGTTTTCTTTTGGAACACGGACATTTTCAAGGATAATCTCACATGTATTCGAGCCGCGTACCCCCATCTTGTCATAATTACAAGAAATCTTTACCCCAGGTGTGTCAGGCGGAACAATAATCGCTGATACGATATTCCTTCCATTTTCTCGCTTCCCCGTGACAGCGGTTACAATTATTGTTCTAGAAAAACTAGCATTGGTAATCCAGCACTTCTCTCCATTGATAACCCATTCATTTCCATTAAGCTCTGCTTTTGTTCTTGTCCCGCCTGCATCAGATCCGGCATTCGGCTCCGTTAATCCAAATGCACCCAGTGTTTTCCCACTCGCCATAGGTACCAGCCATTCTTGCTTCTGCTCTTCTGTTCCAAAATAATAGATTGGGCTCGCTCCTAAACTAGTGTTGGCTGCATAGCTCAACCCAGTGCCACCGCAAGCCTTCCCAATTTCTTCGACAGCAATGATGTAGGAGAGCGTGTCTCCACCACCACCACCGTATTTTTCAGGAAACGGAATGCCTAACAGTCCTAACTCACCTAACTTTTGAAAGGTTTCATACCGCATTTTAGAGGTTTCGTCGACTTCACGGGCATACGGTTTAATCTCTCGCTCAGCAAAATCGCTCACCATTTCTTTTAACATTTTTTGCTCTTGCGTTAATTCAAAATCCATGTTTTTCCCTCCAGCGTAATCGTTTATTTTTGAAATAGCTTTTTTAGAACGGACTAGTCGGTCTTTTTGGTTGGCGAAATACCTCAATCAACCGTTAATGGAGTATTCTGTTTTTTGAGTAAAAACATTTGAGCTTCTTCCTGTCGCATGCCCTGTTCGGTTAATAAGGAATTTAGCATCAAATCATTAAAAATTTGCGCGATAGATTCCATCGATAACGGGCCGTCTTGGTTAAACCATTTATAGGTCCAGTTAATCATGCCAATGATGGCCATTGCCGTGATGGTTGCTGGTACCTCCGTTCGAAAGTCGCCGCTAGCCTGACCCTCTTCAATGATTTTTACGATCCATTTGCGATAATCATCACGTTTTTCGTTTATGCGTTCTGAATATTCTCCTGTCAAATACGTACTTTCTTGATAGAAAACTGTAATATGAGGCTTATAAATATCAAATACTTTCGTCCAGGATTGAATGGTGGCACCTAAGCGTGAAATAGGTGTATTGAATTGATTACTATTTTGAATTTCGTTTGCTTTTTCGAGAACATAGGAGATAAAAACATCGTGGATGTAATAAAGTAATTCATCTTTTGATTTAAAATTGTGGTAAAATCCACCTTTAGAGCTTCCAGATTCTGCAACAATCTGATCCACTGAAACACCGTGATAACCATATTTTTCAAATAAAACTATGGCCGTGTCCATTAATCGTTCCTTCAGCGATTTCTTCGTCACTTTCATCCCCCTTCCGAGAAAAATACTACCATATCATTTTCAATTAATCAATTAATATTATGAAAATTTTATATTTTCTTACTTTACTATTTCCATTTAAATGCCTCTTCATTTTGCTTTTCCTAACAGACACACCATTTTTAAAACAATCTGTGTCTAAGCTCAATGTGCGGCAGCGACTTCTACAGAGCCATATGGATTTAGTCTAGTGGGCTGTAGTTTTTTTGTTTTGTTAGAACTATGGTACATTAATGAGGGAGGTAAAATGCAGTAAACTTGGCTCCTTTTTTAAAAATCCCGCCATAAGTGTTGAACACGGATTTATGGTTGGGGTTGAGTCGAAGTACTGTCCCTTTGTCTCTAATCAAAAGGAGGAGTTACCTTGTTAGAGAAAATAAGTCTTAAGGAAACATATGCAGTTGTTACCGGGGCGTCAAGCGGTTTGGGCTATGCGATGGCAGAAGGTCTGGCTAAAGCTGGTGCTATGGTTGCTTTAGCGTCAAGAGCTGGAAGCAAATTGACGGACGCTGTTCAGAAGCTCCAGCAACAAGGATTTTCTGTTGTTGGATTGCCTTTAGATGTCCGCCAAGAGCAGTCAGTGGACGAGGCGGTACAATGGGTAAAGAAGGAATGGGGACGGCTTGATGTCCTAGTTAATAATGCAGGCATTGGAATGAAAACTGTCAATCCTGACTTTCTCACGGAGCCGCAACCCTTTTTTAATGTTATGCCCGATCGATTTCGCGATCTTATCGATACCAATTTGACAGGATATTTTTTAGTTTCCCGAGGATTTGCCCCCCTCATGGTCGAACAAGGAAAAGGAAAAATCATTAATATAACAATGAATCATGAGACTATGAAAAGAAAAGGGTTTGTTCCCTATGGTCCATCGAGGGCAGCAACCGAATCTTTGTCACTTATTATGGCGGAGGACCTTAAGGAATATCATATTGATGTGAACATGCTTTTGCCGGGGGGCGCTACTGCAACTGGAATGATTCCTGAAAAAACGCGCAGAGAAATCGAAATGAAGTTCCAGCTGCTTGATCCGATGGTTATGGCAGAGCCGGTAGTATTCTTAGCTTCCCGGCAATCGGATGGAATTACGGGAGAGAGGATCGTAGCAAGCGAATTTGAAAATTGGTTTATTAAAAACAAAAGGATGTGATCGGAATGGATAAAAGAAAACTAGGTAAAGACGGGTTAGAAGTGTCTGCTCTAGGACTAGGTTGTATGGGAATGTCTGACTTCTATAGCGGTAGGGATGACAACGAATCCATCAAAACTATCCACCATGCACTTGAGCAAGGTATCACGCTGCTCGATACAGCAGATATGTATGGGGTTGGTGAGAATGAATCATTAGTAGGGCGCGCAATTGCCGGCAAGCGGAGTCAAGTCGTAATAGCTACAAAATTCGGAAGTGTCAGAGGAGAGGACGGATCCTACCTAGGCGTCAACGGTCATCCCGATTATGTAAAAAAAGCCTGTGATGCCAGCCTTCAGCGTTTAGGTGTGGACCATATTGATCTCTATTACCAGCATCGGGTTGATCCTGGGGTTCCGATTGAAGAAACGATAGGGGCAATGGCAGATCTTGTCAAGGAAGGAAAGGTCCGTTACCTCGGGATGTCAGAGGCAAAGCCGGAAACCCTCCGTCGAGCATATGCCGTTCATCCGATTACTGCGCTGCAAACTGAATATTCCCTTTGGAGTAGAGATGTAGAGGACGAAATCCTGCCGACCTGTCGTGAACTGGGAGTGGGTTTTGTACCATATAGTCCTTTGGGAAGAGGGTTTCTGACGGGAGCAATCCAAAAGTTTGAGGACTTGGCACCGGACGATTATCGCCGATTCTCTCCTCGATTTCAAGGAGAAAATTTTCAAAAAAATCTTGATCTTGTACAAAAAATAAAGGAAATGGCTGAGGAAAAAGGCTGTGCAACCTCCCAATTGGCGCTTGCTTGGCTATTAGCCCAAGGAGAAGATATCGTTCCTATCCCTGGAACCAAAAGGGTCTCCTACTTGATGGAAAACATTGGTGCCCTGCAAATAAAATTAACGAACGAGGATTTGCAGCGGATAGACGAAGTTGCCCCAAAAGGCGCAGCTGCAGGGGAACGTTATGAGGAAACAGGAATGAAATCTGTAAATCTGTAAGAGGCAAGAATGGCAAGAGAGACTTCTCAGCTTAAAAGGGCGCTGAAACAGCCTCTAAGTTAAAAGATCACTTGATGAAGGAAATCACTACAGATAAGAACCCGAAGAAACAGGATAAGAAAAAGGCATGTTGAATCGGTTAGACGTAGCTGATAAAAAACCAAGGTGAAAGTAGACCAAGAGCTACGTTAGGATCTAATGTCTGTAATCATAAGTGATGTGATCTACCTTTGAAACATACGGAGTAGCGGGCATGGTAGCCTCAGTTGGCGATGCCAAAGTTTGTGATACCTGGCTTCTCGGCAGAGAACTGCCCGCGGATATCTCCGTATCAAGTTTTGACATTTATTCACCATTATTAAGTATAAAGTCATAATGAAAAAAATAGGGACTCAAACCTACATATTTTTCATAAACCTTATAAAAATGACATAATAAAACCAAATTATTTCTATCAGAATAGACTTTATTGAAAAAATAGGGTATTTTTAAAAAAAATTATTTTAACATTCATGTATGTGTAGACCAGAAATACATCACCGATAATGAAAATAAGTATTTCATTCTCGGTGAATACATTGAAATTAAATTATCCTATCATGCGGTACTTCTTTTAGGATAATCGTTTCTTTTACACTTAGGATTTGGATATGTTTAATCCCCCTTTCCAACAAATCTTTTTCCACAGCATCAAATGCATTTCTTAACCCATCATTTCTATTAGTTATAAAAATGATCAAGTTCAACATTGATATCAATTAAACCAATTATTTTATATTACTTTGGCATATATACAAGTATCTCTTAATTCATTCGTTTCAGCTGACAATCCTTCATTTTTCAAAATGCCTTCCAAGGTAAATCCGATTCTCTCTGGGATAGCTCGACTCTTCATGTTTTTTGAATCACAACGTATTTCCAATCTTCGGGCCTTTAACTCATTTATTGCAAAATCCATAATACCTTGAACTGCCTCTGTCATATATCCTTTTCCGCTGAAACGAGTATCAATCCAGTAACCTATTTCAAACTTTGAAATCGACCAATCTATTCTATGTAATCCACTGGAAGCTACAAATTGCCCTGTTTCCTTTAAAAAAACAAGTAAACGTAGATCCTCCCTCTTTAAAAATTTAATATATGATTCTCTAATATTTATTTCGACTTCCATTTCCGATTGTTCCTTCTGTGCAAATGGCATCCAAGGTTTTAATTCGTTAATAGAAGTCTTTAAAGAATTATATACTGTCTTTCCATCACCTGGTCTCGGTATTCGGATTAACAATCTATCTGTTTCAAATTCCTCTGGAAAATCATATAGTAATGGATTCATATAACATCACCTTTCATTTTTTAATTTTTTATTGAAAAGAATTGGAAAGTTCTTGATAAATTTGGTTTTGGCTGATAATCGATTTCCACTTCAGACACTCACTTTCCGCGGGGCGTCAGGTGAGCCTCCTGTCGCTTTGCTCAAACCTATTCCGATAGCAACCGAGCCTACACCATCCAAATAAATAATTTCACCCTAAACCCTCACAGGATCGGTTTTTTGATAAGAACATAAAACCTGTCAAAATAACAGGGCTTTCTTGACAACTTCCCGCTCTACACACCCAAACCTGTCAAAATAACGAGGTTTTCTTGACAACTTTTCGCTCTACACACCCAAACCTAGTCTTGTCACATTAGCACATAGCCCAAGGCTTAGGTAAGCTGTTTGCCACTAACTCCCCGAGACGTTTTCCGCCTTTGGTCTATCAACAAAAAAGATTCGTTTAAGAGTATTGGGATTCACGCAAAATTTTCCCGCAATTCTGATATTAAAAAAATTTATTCTAAGAAAAACTAAAGGCGCTTATTCACTTCTTCAATGATTAATAGTAACTCTTTTAAATCATCGATAATGAAATCAGCTTCCACTTGATCCCATTGATTATCTTTTTTCCAAATCCCTACCATCCCTATAGTCATAGAAGCTATCACATCATTTTCAGGATGGTCGCCGACATACATACTCTCATTAGCCGAAACACCAAGTTCTCTTAATGCTTTTTGAAAAATTTCAGGGTTAGGTTTCTTAATGCCTTCCCATTCAGAAATGACTATAGTATCAAAATAATCTTCAATCTCCATGGCCCTAATATTATCCATTTGAAACTGTCCCTTTCCATTTGTAATCAACCCTAATCGGATTGATTTTTCCTTTAAACTTTCTATCGTACTTACTAGATTGGAAAAAGGAATACAACTATTATAAAACTCTGATATATAATCCTGTAGCAACCTCTCCCAAGATATTTCACCAATATTGAATTCATTAACCATTTGTTGATACACTTTATCCTTCCAGACATACCCCCGACAATCCAACTCTATAAATCTTGATATGTAAAGTTCTTTCGGAATATGGTCAAGACCTCCATTAAATCTTTCGTATTGATTCTCTATAAATTTTAATACAGAAGCATCTCTATTCAGCAACGTACCATCTAAGTCGAAGATAACAGCTTTAATCATTTTGAAAACACAGCCTTCATTTATTTAATTCCTCCGCCAATGCCCTTATTGCTTCCGTTACTTCTTTTATATTTTCACTGACCATGGGATATCAAGTCTACGATACTTCAACTTTTTCTCTAATTCTTTTTCATATGTTTCATTAAGATTTGTAGGATCATAAAAAACGACATCTACATCAGGTAAAGGGGTTCTCTCGCTAAAATCATGTAGCACATCCCAAATTTTTGATCGTACAACACCTGCACATACCCACCAATCAGGTAAATTCAATGATTTAGTTATTCTTAATATTTCCATCATCCACTTATCCTCTTGTATCAGTAAAATAATGTCCCTATCGTTCCTTATCAATTTCACACCCCCTCGTACAAATTAGTATCTTACTATTTCCCCCTTTTGTATAAATAATCCTTCTTTCACTCTAACGTTTCATTTGCAAGAAAGAAGTCACTGCCAAGAATTCCGTCAAATCCATGCATTTCTCTCACATCGCCGAGTGTGATACGACAACGAGGATTACTCCATTACTATTGGCAAAAGCTAAAAGATGTTTTTGGAAGCTATTCACCCCAAGTGATTTTGAGGGCAAGATGTGTTTTGTTTTTGATTATGATAAAATATGGTGAAGTATAAGGTGAAAGGAATGATATTAATGACCATTCCGAGCGAAAACCAGAAATATTCATATGCTGATTACCTAACATGGGATGAAGGCGAAAGGCTTGAGTTAATAGATGGGGAAATTTTCAATATGTCCCCTGCTCCTTCACGCAGGCATCAACAGGTTCTCAGAGAATTATCTACTGCCTTTTCAGTTTTCCTGCGAGAAAGAGAATGCGAAGTTTTTTTTGCGCCTTTCGACGTACGGCTTTTAGCGGATAACAAACAGGACGATGATATTAATAACGTTGTTCAACCCGATTTGTCAATTGTTTGCGATAAAGAAAAGTTGGATGATAAGGGGTGTAAAGGGGCTCCGGACATGATTATCGAAGTCCTCTCACCTTCATCTGTTAAGTTAGACCGTTGGAAGAAATATCAGCTTTACGAAAAAGCGGGTGTAAACGAATACTGGCTTGTTGATCCAGTTAACCATTCTGTAGAAATACATCTTTTAAACGATGCTCAATACAAGTTTCAAGGAGTCTTTATAAAAGATGATACAGTATCCGTCAATCTTTTTCCCGATTTTGCATTAGATCTGAATCAAATATTTGTATAGATAACTTATTATTTTTAACGGATTTCCGAAAGAAGTCTCCCATCCTCAAGGAATGGGAAGGGCTAAAGCCCAATGA
>NZ_JXIQ01000125.1 GCF_000934845.1 Mesobacillus subterraneus | reverse complement strand
ATGGAAAACCAAATGCCGAATAACTGGGGAATGATGCCAGGGAACATGCCAATGATGCCGCAGGTTGGCGGAATGATGCAGAATCCTATGATGCCTAAGCAAGCAGTTCAAGGTGCAATGGGTGATTGTGGCTGTGACAGCACAATGGCTAGCCCTTATGGCATGTATGAACCTGGAATGCACCCTCATCAAATGATGCCTTATGGCTATCAGGGTGGACCTGGAATGCACCCTCATCAAATGATGCCTTATGGCTATCCGGGTGGACCTGGAATGCATCCTCATCAAATGATGCCTTATGGCTATCCAGGCGGACCTGGAATGCATATGCAGCCGCATTTCGGCAACCAAATGGGCATGGGGCCTGGTTTCATGGATCCATATGGAGCAGGTGCGATGGGTGGAGAATACGGAATGCCATTGCCAAGGTCTAATGACGAAGAGAGCAATGAATATTAACATCAGGAGAGGAGGAGACGATTATTTTTTAAATCGTCTCTTCTCTTATTTAAACAGCGAGTTGGACGGAACTATTCATAGCATCAAACCATTGAGAGGAAATGTCTATCTTGTCGACACCCAAGATTCCCGATTCATTTTAAAAGGATATCAAGAATTAAGAAAATTAAAGATTCAGGAGGCATTTACTTCCTCTTTGAGACATGCCGGCTTTGACTCTTCCTATAAATTTTTAAGGATGAAATCAATTCTTCCATTTCAGGGTTTATATTATGGCTGTATTGAATACTTGAAACAACAGGAAAAGCGATTTGACTATGGGACACAATCAGAAAGAGACGAAGGAGTCGCGCTTCTTAGTAAATTCCATGATCATTCTGGATTGCTAGTGCCATCCTTTACAGGAATGCTTCCAAAAGCAGATTTGGCGAGAAAATGGCAGCACCGAAAGGATGAATTCACTAAAAATTTGCCAGTTGTCCATTTTTATGTGAATAGCGCTGTCACCAACGAAATCCTTGGTTGGGCGGAGGTTTCTTTAAGCCGTTTTTCCGCTTTAAAAACAGAGCTTGAACAGGAGCAGCCAACGATCCTTCATGGCGATGTTGCGCATCATAATTTTCTTCGAGCAAAAGGGGGAAAGCTTTATTTAATTGATTTTGATTTGATCAGCATAGGACCAAGAGCGTATGATATGCTTCAGTACGCCAACCGAATTCTGCCTTATCTGGATTGGAATTTCGACTCCTTGAAAAAAATTTTTTATTTTAAAAAATGGCTTCGTTACGAATCGTTTTTATACGGTCTATTGTATCCAGCAGATATCTTAAGAGAATGGAACCGGCTAGTAAGAGAACAAAATCCTATTCCCCCAATCAGACTTTCCCCATTGGTTGACATGACGATCAACCAGTTCCAACAAAGGAAAAAATTTTTAGCTGACGTTCAATCAGAACTAGCAAAATAAATTAGCGATTTCAGCAACGGATAATTAAGATCTGATTGGCTATACTAGTAGTGAAAAAGAATTTGTCAAATAAGAGAGGTGGACGGCAGTGGCTTCAATCATTTATATCAAAGCGTTCAGCACAGCTGTATTGCTCCTTATCAGTCTATCGGGAGCTGATCCAGTACTTTCCTCAGGGCAGGTTCATGCTGAGAAGCCTGGTGAAGCAGTCCATGAAAACAATGAACCTCTTAAGGTGACAATCATTTTACAGAGAGTGTATCTTGATGGTGAAATCAGTGAAGAAAAAGTCGTTGAGACGATTTGGTCGTTAGAAGACTTTTGGACAAAATATGAAAAATGGCAGCTTGTTGATATGGAAGCAAAGAAGGCAGTGTTTAGGCAGGAAGTTGATGATATTTCCCCACTTTTAAAGGCAAATGGATATTTTGGACTGTCAGATGATGGGATATTGACAATTTTTAACGGAAGGCCGAATGGCTCGAAAATCATTCAATCTTTCTTTCAAATCGATCTAGGCAAACTCGAGAGCATCAAGCGAGATGAATTGAAAAAGGGAATCCCGATCCGTAGCAAACAATGCTATGAAGAGGTATTAGAAACTTTTAAACCATATACGGTGAATGACATACAATAAAGAGCCGGGAGGACTGGCTCTTATTTGCATTTTAGTGGTTTTTTTAAAAGAAAATGATCATATGTTCGCCTATTTGCATATTTTAGTTCATTCCTTTAAATGGAGTGTGGTAAAATGAGTTACAGCAAAGCAGAGGAGCGAGCGTATTGTATGAATTTATGAAAGGCACTGTCGATTTTGTCGGTCCTGAATATATAGTGATTGAAAATATGGGGATTGGTTATCAAATTTTCACGCCAAATCCCTTTGTATTCACCAAAGAAGCAGGAAAAGAAATTCAAATTTATACTTACCATTATGTCCGTGAAGATCTTATTTCTCTTTATGGGTTCAAGACGAGAGAGGAAAAGGCACTCTTCACCAGGCTATTGAACGTATCAGGAATTGGTCCAAAGGGGGCGCTGGCCATCCTTGCTTCAGGAGAGCCCGGCCAGGTAGTCCAAGCGGTTGAAAAGGAGGATGAAGACTTCCTTATCAAATTTCCTGGAGTAGGAAAGAAGACTGCAAGACAAATGATCCTTGATTTAAAAGGAAAACTGCATGATCTTGTGCCAGATTCTTTCCCTACTCTATTTAATGCCGAAGAGGTGGCTGCGGCTATTTCCGAGTCTCATGAATTAGAGGAAGCATTGCTTGCATTAAAGGCACTTGGTTATTCAGAAAAGGAAATCCGCAGAATTTCTCCGGAATTAAGAGCGGAACAATTGACGACAGACCAATATATCAAGAAAGCACTGCAAAAACTGTTAAAATAAATTAGGCGACAATCAATTAGCAGTTTTGATTATCCAGCATAAAAGTAGGTGAGAAACGGATGGAAGAACGTATCATCTCCAGTGGAGCGGGCGAGCAGGATCTTTCATTTGAGCAAAGCCTGCGACCCCAGACATTGAGACAATATATTGGCCAGGATAAAGTAAAAGCCAATCTTGCAGTGTTTATTGAAGCAGCCAAACTCAGGCGGGAATCGCTTGACCACGTTCTGCTCTATGGGCCGCCCGGCTTGGGAAAGACGACACTGGCAGCGATCATCGCTAATGAAATGGGTGTCAATCTAAGGACAACTTCAGGTCCGGCCATTGAAAGGCCTGGTGATGTAGCGGCTATTTTAACGGCTTTGGAACCTGGCGATGTTTTGTTCATTGATGAGATTCACAGGCTGCCAAGGACGATTGAAGAAGTACTCTATCCAGCAATGGAGGATTTTTGCCTTGATATTGTCATTGGAAAAGGACCGAGTGCCCGTTCTGTCCGGCTTGATCTGCCTCCGTTCACGCTTGTTGGTGCGACGACCCGTGCAGGCTCCCTTTCTGCCCCATTAAGAGACAGGTTTGGAGTTTTGAGTCGTTTGGAGTACTATAATGAGTCACAGCTAACTGATATTGTCGTCAGGACTGCGGAACTTTTGGAAACAGAGATAGATTGGCTTGCGGCACAGGAACTTGCGAGAAGGTCGCGTGGAACACCAAGGATCGCTAATCGTCTATTAAAACGTGTACGTGATTTTGCCCAGGTTCGGGGCAATGGTGCGGTAGAGGAAACAATTGCCAGGGAAGCATTGGAGCTTATGCAAGTCGACCGTTTGGGCCTGGATCATATCGATCATAAATTGCTCAAAGGGATTATTGAAAAATATCGGGGCGGTCCTGTTGGCATAGAGACGATCTCTGCAACGATTGGGGAAGAATCACAAACAATTGAAGATGTGTATGAGCCATATCTATTGCAGATCGGGTTTTTGCAGAGGACTCCTAGGGGAAGAATGGTTACGGAGGCAGTATACCGGCATTTTGAGATGGAGGTGCCAGAACGATGACAGGAGCAGCGAAATTCGTTATGATCGCCGGAGCAGCCATCTTCATCATTGGCTTTGTTATGCAATTTGTCCATATAGGAAGACTGCCAGGGGATATTGTCATTAAAAAAGGAAATACCACGTTTTATTTTCCGATTGTGACATCCATCCTCGCAAGCATCATCTTATCAGCGATCTTTTATTTTATCGGCAGGTTTAGATGAGAATGTAAGGCCAAATTAAGAAATTAGTAAGGGTGACAACATGAAAGTAGATCTGTTTGATTTTCATTTGCCGGAGGAACTGATTGCCCAGACACCGCTGGAACAAAGAGCGGAAAGCAGGTTAATGGTCTTGAATAAAGAATCGGGCAGCGTGGAACATGATATTTTCAAGAATATAAAAAACTACCTCCATCCAGGCGATTGCCTCGTACTGAACGATACAAAGGTTCTTCCTGCCAGGCTTTTTGGTATAAAAGCGGACACAGGAGCCAAAATTGAAGTACTGCTCCTAAAACAACTTGAAGGTGATGAGTGGGAAACGCTTGTCAAGCCGGCAAAGCGAGTGAAGAAAGGCACAAAAATTGTTTTTGGGGATGGCCTTTTGACAGCAGTATGCACCGGGGAAGAGGACCATGGCGGCAGAGATCTGAAGTTTTCATATGAAGGGATATTCTATGAAGTTCTTGAACAGCTGGGCGAGATGCCGCTCCCTCCTTATATAAAGGAACAGCTTGAGGATAAGGACAGGTACCAGACTGTGTTTGCCAGAGAAAGAGGTTCTGCAGCAGCCCCAACTGCGGGCTTGCATTTTACAGAGGAACTGCTGGAAGAAATCAAGGAAACCGGAATCCATATCGCCTTTATTACTCTTCATGTCGGTCTGGGAACGTTCAGGCCTGTCAGCGTCGATTCTATTGAAGAACACGATATGCATTCAGAATTTTATCAAGTCACAGAAGGTACTGCATTGCTTTTGAATAAGGTCCGCGAGCAGGGTGGACGAATCATCACAGTGGGAACGACGTCGACGCGGACACTGGAAACGATCGCGACAGCAAATGAAGGTACATTTGTTGCGGAAAATGGTTGGACAAATATTTTCATCTACCCGGGGTATGAATTCAAGGCAATCGACGGGATGATCACGAACTTCCACTTGCCAAAGTCGACACTGATTATGCTGGTAAGTGCTTTGGCTGGACGAGAAAATGTCCTGAATGCGTATGATAAAGCAGTAAAGGAAAAATATCGCTTTTTCAGTTTTGGAGATGCGATGCTGATTCTTTAGAAAAGAAACGATGAATGATGAACTTTTGGAAGGAGCTTAAACATTGTCAGCAATCCGTTACGAATTAATTAAAACCTGTAAGCAGACAGGGGCGAGGCTTGGCCGTGTGCATACACCGCACGGTTCTTTTGAAACCCCTGTCTTCATGCCCGTTGGAACACTGGCGACAGTCAAAACAATGTCACCAGAGGAATTGGTCCAGATGGGGGCTGGAATTATTTTGAGCAACACCTATCATCTTTGGCTGAGGCCGGGTCATGATATCATCGAAGAAGCTGGCGGCCTGCATAAATTTATGAACTGGGATCGAGCAATTCTCACCGATTCAGGGGGATTTCAAGTTTTCTCCTTAAGCGATCTCAGAAAAATCGAAGAAGAGGGCGTCCATTTCCGCAATCATTTGAATGGAGACAAATTGTTTCTTTCTCCGGAAAAAGCGATTCAAATCCAAAACGCTCTTGGCTCGGATATCATGATGGCGTTTGACGAGTGCCCGCCATATCCAGCTGAATATGATTATTTGAAAAAATCGGTCGAAAGAACTTCGCGCTGGGCTGAACGCTGTCTGACTGCCCATCAGCGTCCACAGGATCAAGGACTATTCGGAATTGTCCAAGGCGGTGAAAATGAAGAACTGAGAAAGCAGAGTGCAACGGACCTAGTCTCCTTGGACTTCCCTGGCTATGCAATTGGCGGCCTATCAGTCGGTGAACCGAAGGAAGTCATGAACAGGGTGCTTGAATTCACCACTCCTTGGTTGCCGACCGACAAGCCCCGCTATCTAATGGGGGTTGGCTCACCAGATTCCTTGATTGATGGTGCAATTCGTGGAATCGATATGTTTGATTGCGTGTTGCCAACGCGTATCGCCCGCAACGGCACGCTGATGACAAGCGAGGGAAGACTGGTTGTGAAGAACGCCAAGTTCGCGCGCGATTTTGGCCCATTGGATCCGAACTGTGACTGCTATACTTGCAAAAATTACAGCAGAGCATACATCCGTCACTTGATTAAAACAGATGAAACATTCGGAATTAGACTTACGTCTTATCATAATCTTCATTTTCTGATAAACTTAATGGAGCAGGTCAGACAGGCGATCCGCGAAGACCGTCTGGGGGATTTTAGAGATGAGTTTTTTGAGCAATATGGTTTCAATAAACCAAATGCCAAAAACTTCTAAATAAACTGCTTTTAATAAGGTGTTTTTGGCTTCATAAGCTTTAGCATCCTTAAACAGGAAAGGAGGGGAAAGATATGAGTGGATTACTTACTACAGTATTTCCGTTATTGCTGATGTTTGTATTATTTTATTTCCTGTTGATCCGCCCGCAGCAAAAGCGGCAAAAAGCGGTTCAGCAAATGCAGAGTGACCTGAAAAAAGGGGATAAGGTCGTGACGATCGGCGGTATGCATGGAATCGTTGATGCAATTGAAGAAGGTACTGTTGTTATCAAATGTGGCGACGGAAGCCGTCTTACATATGATCGTGCGGCTATTCGCGACGTCAAAGAAACTGCAAGTGTATAAACGAAAATTACACAGCACTGACAAGTATTATGAAAAAAGAAGCGGGCTTGCCCGCTTCTTTTTATGCTTTTGAAGTACCGCCGACAATATTGACTCCGAGTATTCCGCCCATCATCGCTGTGAGAATGTAACAAATATGATAGATGACTTGTTCTAACGAAAAAAGACTGTCATAACCGAGATACTGAAACAGGAAAATAATCACGGTATAAAGGAGGCCTGTTCCCCCACCGATGATCCAGCCTTTTTCTTTGCCGTTCCCGCCAGTGACAAATCCGCCGATAAAGATGGATAAAAACGAAATGGAGGTCATCACGTAGTGTAGCGATGATTCCTGGACTGAAGTGAATTGTAACAGCAGTGAAAATAGAAAACTACTCACGATTGCCAGTAGAAAAATGGCAATCACTCCGTACAGGACGGCCCTGCCTAAACTTTTCGATTCCATTAACCCCTCTCCTCTCTAGTCTGATTCACTGCAACAGGGAAAACCCTAGTCCAAGCATATTCAGGAAAATGGAAATTTAGAATCAGATGTAAACAAAGATTTAGCAACTGATTGCAGTTTGATAAGCTCACTTTTCCTGATTAAACCAAGAACAACAGAAAGCGATAAATACAGAGTGGTCGCTGCCCCTGCATTGATGAAAATATTTATCGCAAGTCCCAGACGGGGATCCTGCCAATCCCAAAGTAGATAGCCAAACGAGCCTGAAACAAGGATGATGGCAAAAAGCTTTAGATAATCTTTTACGTAAAACGTGAAGGAAACGGCCTTAAGCATCGTTGCAAAATGGAGAAGTGTGATCAGGACGATTCCCATGACCATTCCAAGGGCGACCCCATTGATGCCGAATGCAGGCTGACTTGCCAACAGGAAGATCACTGCCGTTTTCGCAAGATTTCCAATCAGGCTGTTTATCATCGCAGCCCTTGCTAAATCAAGAGCCTGAAGTGCTGCCTGGAGCGGACCCTGAAAATAGTAGAACAGGAAGAATGGTGCCATCAGCTTGATGAAGGCTGAACCATTTGCTGTCCCGTACATCAAGGTCATTAAAGGTTCGGCCAATACGTATAAAACGACGATAGCGAGCCCGCCAGTTAACAGAGAAAATCGCAATGATTGCTGCAAGAGGTGTTCAATCACCTTCATGTTCTTGCGGGAATTCGCTTCACTGATTGCCGGGACTAAAGAGGTAGACAGAGAATAAGTAATGAAGGATGGCAATAGCAACAATGGCATTGCAAAGCCCGTTAAAGCACCATATTGTTTGGTTGCCGCGACAGCCGCCACACCTGCAATTGCAAGACTGTGGGCAACGACGATCGGTTCAAAAAACCAGGAAACAGATCCAATTAACCTTGACCCTGTTGTAGGCAGGGCAATCTTCATTAAGTCATGGAAGGTGGATTGTCCATTTTGGACATACTGGAAAAAGTTTTTCCGCAATCTGAATTTTTTTCGAAGTTTAAAAGTGGTCATTAAGTAAATCAAGGAAACGAGCTCCCCGATCACGGAAGCGATCATCGCGCCTGCAGCTGCATACTCTATTCCATAAGGGATGAATGTTTTGGTCAAAACCGCTATCAATGTGATTCTGACAAGTTGTTCAATCACCTGAGAAATCGCAGAAGGTCTCATGTTCTGTCTGCCTTGGAAGTAGCCGCGCAGAACGGAAGAAATTGCTACTACCGGGACAATGGGAGCGATTGCCAGAAGCGGCCACTGGGTTCTTGGGTCTGTGAATAATGTTTCTGACAGGTATGGGGCTAGGAAAATTAGGGCAGGTGTAAATAAAATCGACAATGAGATCGTCGTGGCGAGTGAAACGACAAGTATCTTTTTGATTTTCGGGAAATCGCCTCTTGCTTCAGCCTCCGCAACATTTTTTGAAATTGCGACCGGGAGGCCCAACTGGGTGATGGTCACCACTAAAACCAGAGTTGGAAAGGCCATCATATAGAGACCAACACCCTCCTCACCAATGAAACGGGCAATGACAATCCGATTTATAAAACCGAGAACCCTTGTTACGAGCCCGGCTGCCAGCAAAATAAAAGTTCCTTTTAAAAATTTAGACATTCCGCTCCCTGCCTTCTCAAATGTGCATATTTCCTATACAATTAACTATATGCAGGAAAGTGGACAAAGCATGACAAGGTTAAAATTTTAAAAGGCTTGAAAATTTGGAATAGGAGGCCTTGCGATGGAACAAACCCATCAGTATGGACGATATTACAAGCAAGTGAAGCCAGCTTTAGAAAGCAAAATCGAGGAGTTCAAACTATTCGGATATGAACAAGTGAAAGGACCGGAACTATGGCTTTACCTAACAAAGAAAAAGTGGAAAAAACCAAAGGCTGACATCCAACTATATGAAATCGTTGCCGACATTCTGTCCGCAAAAATCGGCGATGTGATGAATTTCACCACTGTCGAAGCGTTCAAACTTGGCGATTTGGCATTGGATAATGAAGAAGAGATGAACAAATTGCTGAAGTAACGGAGGAGGAACGAACAAAAGAACTTCGCTGAATGAGAATCTGAAAAGCTTCATTGACAGTTTTTTTAAACTGATACATAATTAGAATGCTGTAAATTGATTGTTTTTTAATAGTACGGTGAACTGTCTGGCACAGGAAAGAATAAGGAGGATTTTTACATAATGGGAAAACGCAGCCGCATCTTGGCCTTCTTTTTACTGATTATTTTCATTGGTAGCGCCATGGGTGCAACAACTCAGAATATATTGAAGAATATAAACCTTGGCCTCGATTTGCAGGGTGGTTTTGAAGTGCTCTATGAAGTGACGCCGCTTAATGGAAAAGAAGGGCAAAAAGTCGACAAGGAAACCTTAAAAAGTACTGCGGACGCACTGGAACGAAGGATTAACGTTCTTGGTGTAAGCGAACCGAACATTCAAATAGAAGGCGAAGATCGGATTCGAGTACAGCTAGCTGGGGTAAAGGATCAAAATAAGGCACGAGAAATCCTTTCTACAGAAGCGAATCTTACTTTCCGCGACGTGAACGACCGCGTCATGATGGATGGCGGTGATCTGGAGGAAAATGGGGCGAAGCAAAGCTTTGACTCACAAAACAAACCAAGCATCTCAATCACGTTAAAAGATGGAGATCAATTCGGGAAAGTCACAAAAGAAATCCGTGATATGGCACCTGATAATCAACTGATCATCTGGCTGGACTTTGAAGAAGGCAAGGATTCCTACAAAGAAGAAAGAATGAAACCAAACCCTAAATTTCTTTCTAATCCTAATGTAGATCAAATCCTGAATCAAAAGAATGTGGAAATCACCGGTACCTTTACAATTGAGGAGGCACAACAGCTTGCGTCCCTCCTTAACGCGGGTTCCCTGCCGGTTCATCTGACAGAAACTTATTCCACATCCGTTGGCGCCAAATTCGGTGAACAAGCATTAAATCAAACCATTTTAGCTGGCATCGTTGGCGTTGCAGCAATATTCCTTTTCATGCTGTTTTACTACCGTTTGCCTGGCATGGTGGCAATTGTTACCTTATCGATTTACATTTATCTAATCTTATTGATATTTGATTGGATGAATGGTGTATTGACACTACCAGGTATTGCAGCTTTGATCCTCGGAGTGGGGATGGCAGTAGACGCCAATATTATCACGTATGAACGCATTAAAGAAGAAATAAAAGTAGGCAGAAAAATCAAGGCAGCATTCGAAGCGGGAAGCAAGGGCTCATTATCGACCATTTTGGATGCGAACTTGACTACACTACTGGCCGCAATTGTCCTGTTTGCATATGGGACAAGCTCAGTAAAAGGCTTTGCAACCATGTTGATCCTTAGCATTCTTGCGAGCTTCATTACGGCCGTTTATGCTACTCGACTATTTCTAGGACTATTAGTCAACAGTGGTTTGTTTAACAATAAACTATGGCTGTTTGGTGTAAAGAAAGAAGAAGTTCATCAACTTTCCGAAGGTTTGGATCCGATTGATCTTAAAACAAAATTTGATCGATTCGATTTTGTGAAACATCGCAAAAAGTATTTTACTGCATCGGCGATTTTAATCGGGATTGGGATCGTTGTCGTGATTGCCTTCCGGTTGAACTTGGGTATTGACTTTGCCAGCGGAACAAGAGTTGAAATTCTATCTGACAGCAGGCTGACTACTGAACAGGTAAAGACAGGGCTTGCTAAGGCAAATATCGTGACGGACGATATCGTAATCTCAGGAGATAATGGGGAAATTGGAGTAGCAAGATTTAAAGATGTTTTAAACAAAGAGGAAATTTCCAACCTCAAATCGCAGTTGAGAGAAGAATTCGGATCAGAACCAAATATCGGTACAGTTTCGCCTACCATTGGAAAAGAGCTGGCTAAAAATGCAATGATTGCATTGGTCATTGCTGCAATCGGAATCATTATTTATGTAACGGTCAGATTTGAAGCAAAAATGGCGATCGCGGCAATTTTAGCCTTGCTGCACGATGCATTCTTTGTTATTGCTGTTTTTAGTATTACAAGACTAGAAGTGGATATAACGTTCATTGCAGCGATTCTTACCATCGTCGGTTATTCGATAAATGATACCATCGTTACATTCGACCGCATGCGTGAAAATATGGAGAAAAAGAAACGCTTGAGAACATCTGAAGAAATTAAAGATATTGTGAATTCTTCGCTGCGTCAAACGCTTGGCCGTTCAGTCAACACGGTTCTCACTGTTGTAATTACTGTAATAGCTCTCCTGATTTTTGGGAGTAACTCAATATGGAATTTCTCGTTTGCGTTATTAATCGGGCTGATCTCCGGTACCTATTCATCCGTTTTCCTTGCTGCTCAGCTATGGTATGGATGGAAGAACAAAGAACTTAAGAAGAAGGGCACCATTAAGACTTATAAGGAAAAGAAAGTCTATTCAGATGAGCCACAAGTGTAAGGATGAACAAAAATTCTCGGCTTTTTTCCAGATGGTTGGCCGGATAGATTGAACAGTTCGCGAGAAGATTACAGAAAATAAAAGGGAGGGAAATACATGAAGTTTCAATGGACGTTGCTGCTAGGGCTTGCTTTTGCATTAATAGTTGCCGTTTTTGCTGTCATCAATGTCGACTCGGTAACGGTGAATTATTTATTTGGCCAAGCAAAGTGGCCGCTGATTCTCATCATTCTTGGTTCAGTATTGATGGGTGGAATCATTGTTGGTTCAGTAGGCTTGTTCAGAATGTTTGTCCTTCAACGTGAGGTAAAGACTTTGAAAAAGCAAAACAGGTCATTAGAGGAACAGTTAGCTCAAAAGGAATCAACTCCGCTGGAACAAGAACAAGAACAACAAATTCAAGATATTCATTGATATCTCGCAAAATGGCAGCCTGAAAAAGGCTGCCATTTTTGTATTTGGTGTTTCCTTTTGCGAAATTAAAAAGTCGATTATCCTTGATTGTCATTGAAACCATGCCCATGCTTTTGTATAATGAAAAGGCTAAGAGGTGAACGTATGTTAAAACCAAAATCAAGGTGGATCATCAAGGAATCGGACCGCATCAAAATAGAGTCCCTTGCAAAAGACCTGAAGATAACGAATTTGACTGCTACATTGCTAGTCAATCGCGGATTGGATACCGTGGAAGATGCCCGGTATTTTTTATATGCACAAAAAGGCAAGTTTCATGACCCTTTTTTGTTGAACGATATGGGGAAAGCAGTTGAAAGGATCAAAAAGGCAGTAGAAACACAGGAACCGATCTGGGTATTTGGAGATTACGATGCAGATGGTGTCAGCAGTACAACAGTCATGATGAAAGCCCTACATGAAATGGGAGCGAACGTAGATTATTATATTCCGAACCGTTTTACAGAAGGGTATGGCCCGAATGAAAAGGCGTTCAGCTTGGCTGCAGAGAACGGAATCAGGCTGATTATCACAGTCGATACTGGGATTGCTGCCATTCATGAAGCAAATATTGCCAGCGATTTAGGCATCGATCTGATTATAACGGATCATCATGAACCGGGTCCGGTTTTGCCTGATGCGTTTGCTATCATTCATCCAAAACTAAAAGAAAGCAATTATCCTTTCAAAGATTTGGCTGGTGTTGGTGTAGCATTCAAGGTGGCTCACGCTTTGCTAGGAAGACTTCCTGAGCATTTGCTGGAGTTTGCTGCAATCGGGACGATTGCCGATCTAGTTCCTTTGCTAGGCGAAAACAGACTGATCGCCATAAAAGGAATAGAAAAATTAAAGACAAGCCAGACACCGGGCTTAATTGCACTGCTTAAGATCGCCAAAACGGACCGGTCATCAATTGATGAAGAAACGATTGGATTCATGATCGGGCCCCGTATTAATGCTGCTGGCCGATTAGGCAGTGCAGATCCTGCAGTGCAATTAATGATGACGTCTGAACCGGAAGAAGCAATGATGCTCGCCAAGGAAATTGATTCGATCAACAGCGAACGCCAAGCTATCGTTTCCAAAATTACGGAAGAAGCAGTTGCAGAGGTGGAGTTACACTATCCAATAAAAGATAATTCCGTTCTTGTTATTGGCAAGGCAGGCTGGAACGCCGGTGTTATTGGAATTGTAGCTTCAAAACTCGTAGAAAAGTATTATCGGCCAACGATTGTGCTCAGTTTTGATGAGGAAAAAGGGCTCGCAAAGGGGTCTGCCCGAAGTATTGCCGGCTTTGACCTTTTTGCAAACCTATCAACCTGCCGGGATATCCTTCCTCATTTTGGCGGGCACCCTATGGCTGCTGGGATGACACTGGAACTTAAGGATGTAGAGGAATTAAGGTCCCGACTGAATGCACGGGCAAAAATGCAGTTGAAGGAAGAAGATTTCACTCCGATTGTCCATGTGGATGCCAATTTGCCTGTCCAAGAGATTACGATTGAAACGATTAAGGAACTTGGCCTTCTTTCCCCATACGGTGTCAGCAATCCAAAACCGAAGGTGCTGATTGAGGGGGCGAATATTTCGACCATCAGGAAAATAGGGGCTGACCAATCCCATCTCAAACTGGCGCTCGAAGAGGATGGCAGTCTTATTGAGGGCATCGGCTTCGGTTTAGGCTATTTGCATGATCATATTTCGCCGAGCTCTAAGCTCTCGGTCATTGGCGAATTATCCATCAACGAATGGAACAATATCAAAAAGCCGCAGATTTTCCTAAAGGATTTGGCCGTCCGATCCTGGCAGCTATTTGATAGGAGAAACTCAAGAAATATCGAAAAGCTCCCAGCCATGATTCCAGACGACCAGCCTGTTCACTGGATCTATTTTCATGCTGAATTGGCCAATACGTTTTCGCCAATCATCGGAGATTCACTGCAGCTTGTAACGAGCAACGAACAGGCGGAGCAGATGGAGTTAAACGATTCATTCGTCGTCCTTTTGGACTTGCCTCCTAACAAAGATATTCTCAAAAGGCTATTTATGAAAAAGAGTCCCGGAAGAATCTATGTTTATTTTCATAAAGAAAACGGTGAATTCTTTACGACATTGCCGACGAGGGATCACTTCAAATGGTTTTACAGTTTTCTTGCCAAAAAAGGCCCTTTCGATCTAAAACGATATGGCACTGAATTAGCCAAGTATCGGGGATGGACAAAAGAGACTGTAGAATATATGTCACAGGTGTTTTTTGAACTAGATTTTGTTAAAATAAACAATGGGTTTATTTCACTAAAAGAAAATGTCCCGAAAAGGGATCTTACTGAATCCATAACATATCAGCACAAGGTGCAAGCATTCACTCTTGAAAACGAATTGCTATATTCATCATATGAGCAATTGAAAAATTGGCTAGACCAATTCGTTCAAGAGTCGGTGAAAAATGAGGAGGCAATTATTCGATGGATTTAAAACAATTCGTAACAATCGTTCCCGATTGGCCAAAGCCTGGCATTAACTTTAAGGACATCACCACTTTAATGGACAACGGCGATGCCTATAGATATGCAACAGACCAAATTGTGGCCTATGCCCGAGATAAACAAATTGACCTGGTAGTTGGTCCGGAAGCCCGCGGTTTTATTATCGGCTGCCCAGTTGCCTATGCACATGGGGTAGGCTTTGCGCCAGTAAGGAAGGATGGGAAGCTTCCGCGCGAGACCATCAAAGTCAATTATGGACTAGAGTATGGCAGCGATGTGTTAACGATTCACAGAGATGCTATCAAGCCAGGACAAAGGGTCTTGATTACCGACGACCTACTCGCCACTGGAGGAACAATTGAAGCAACGATCAAGCTAGTGGAAGAACTAGGCGGAATCGTAGCTGGCATCGCATTCCTGATTGAACTTACTTATTTGGACGGCCGCAAAAAGCTTGAAGGCTATGATGTACTCACACTAATGGAATTTTAATCACACGGGCGCTTCCTTGCGGGGTGCCTTTTCTTTTTTCGGAGGTGTCAGCGAAGCCCAGGAACGAAAATTAACACAAGCCGTTTAAAAAAGGGAAATGGGAACGGTTCCCTCTATCCTAATAGCTATCCTAATAGCGGAAATGGACGATCTTTCGACAATTTTTTTAATTTTTGCTGTAAATTATCTCCCTTTCTCTTTACATCTTTGCTTTTTTCTTTGATAATAGTAACAATCCTTATAAGAATAGTTATTGTATTTAAAAGGATTTCTTGTACATGTCATTTTTTCTCTGTGCCCGCTGGTAATCTTCAAAGCGGGTTAAAATATATAGAAATTTAAATTAGGTGATCCTATGGCGAATGACCAGGTAATGACAGCTGAACAAGTCATTGACTGTACAAAATTATATTTAAATGATCGACATGTTGAATTGGTTAGGAAGGCATATGAGTTCGCCAAAAAGGCTCATCACGATCAATTCAGGAAGTCGGGAGAACCGTATATAATCCATCCGATTCAAGTAGCGGGCATCCTTGCTGACCTTGAGATGGATCCAGCAACGGTGGCTGCCGGTTTTCTTCACGATGTCGTCGAAGACACGGATGTGACGCTTGATGATTTAAAAGTGGCCTTCAACGACGAAGTGGCGATGCTTGTAGATGGGGTCACGAAGCTGGGGAAAATTAAGTACAAGTCACATGAGGAACAGCAGGCAGAAAATCACCGGAAAATGTTTGTGGCAATGGCACAGGATATTCGTGTCATTTTGATCAAGCTTGCAGACCGTCTTCATAATATGAGAACTTTGAAGCATTTGCCAAGTGAAAAGCAGCGCAGAATTTCCAATGAAACGCTGGAAATTTTTGCCCCGCTCGCTCACAGGCTCGGTATTTCGAAGATCAAATGGGAGCTTGAAGATACGGCCTTGCGCTATTTGAATCCGCAGCAATACTACCGAATCGTTAATTTGATGAAAAAGAAGCGGGCAGAACGCGAACAGTATCTGGAGGAAGTCATCGTAGAAGTGAAGCAAAGGCTGAAAGAAGTTTCCATCAAGGCTGAAATTTCGGGTAGGCCAAAGCATATTTACAGCATCTATCGCAAAATGGTGCTGCAAAACAAGCAGTTCAATGAAATCTACGACCTCCTGGCAGTAAGGATTGTAGTCAACAGCATTAAGGACTGTTACGCGATTCTGGGAATTATCCATACTTGTTGGAAACCAATGCCTGGACGGTTCAAGGATTATATTGCGATGCCCAAGCCGAATATGTACCAGTCGCTGCACACTACCGTCATTGGTCCTAAAGGGGATCCGCTCGAAGTCCAGATCCGGACAGATGAAATGCACCGAATCGCTGAATTCGGCGTCGCTGCACACTGGGCTTACAAAGAAGGCAAACCTGCTGATAGCTCTAATTTTGAAACGAAGCTATCCTGGTTCAGGGAAATTCTTGAATTTCAAAATGATACGGCGAATGCCGAAGAGTTTATGGAGTCTCTTAAAATAGACTTATTCTCAGATATGGTATTTATTTTCACCCCGAAAGGCGATGTCATTGAATTGCCTGCGGGTTCCGTCCCAATCGATTTCGCCTACCGGATTCATTCCGAAATCGGCAACAAGACGATTGGTGCAAAAGTGAATGGCAAAATGGTCACGCTTGATTACCAGCTGAAGACAGGGGATATCATTGAAATTCTTACGTCTAAACATTCTTACGGACCAAGCAAGGACTGGCTAAAGCTAGCGCAAACCTCTCAGGCTAAAAACAAAATTCGCCAATTTTTCAAAAAGCAGCAGAAAGATGAAAATGTCGAAAAAGGCAGGGAGCTTTTAGAAAAAGAAATCCGCAATCTGGATTTTGAAGTCAAAGAAATCCTAACTTCTGAGAACCTTAAAAAGGTATCAGAGAAATTCAATTTTAGCAATGAAGAGGATTTATTCGCCTCGATTGGCTATAACGGCATCACCGCGCTCCAGGTAGCGAACAGGCTGACGGAAAAGCTTCGCAAGCAGCGTGACCTTGAGCAAGAAAAGGATATTTCGAATGCCGTTTCCGAGCTTAAATCGTTCACGCCTGCAAAGAAACGGGAATCAGGAGTGCGGGTATCTGGCATCGACAATCTGCTGATCCGGCTTTCGCGTTGCTGTAATCCAGTACCTGGGGATGATATTGTAGGTTTCATCACAAAAGGCAGGGGTGTATCTGTTCACCGTTCCGACTGCACTAACATCCACACAGAGGATGCTCAAGCCAGACTGATCCCAGTTGAATGGGAAACAGCGCTTAATGACCGGAAGGAATACAATGTCGATATTGAGATCAGCGGTTACGACCGCAGAGGCTTGCTGAACGAAGTACTGCATGCCGTCAATGAAACGAAGACGAATATTACTGCCGTTTCCGGTAAATCAGATAAAAATAAAATGGCTACGATTAATATGTCGATCGCCATCCTGAATGTCAGCCATCTGCAAAAAGTTGTCGACCGGATCAAACAAATACCCGATATTTACGCGGTTAGAAGGGTTATGAGTTAATTTTGCTGCTTAATCGGAATAAGGGACCAAGGATAGTAGTGTGCAAGGAGAATGATCATGCGGTTAGTAATTCAGAGAAGCAAAGAAGCCAAAGTGACAGTTGATGGAAAAGTGACTGGCTCGATTGATAATGGATTGGTCATCCTAGTGGGCATTACCCATCAGGATACGCAAAAAGATGCTGCGTTCCTTGCCGAGAAGGCAGCGAATTTACGAATATTTGAAGAGGAAACCGGCAAGATGAATCTTTCCCTGCTTGATGTCGGCGGAGAGGTTCTTTCTGTTTCTCAGTTTACGCTTTATGGAGATTGTCGCAAAGGCCGCCGTCCGAACTTCATGGATGCCGCAAAACCTGACCATGCACAAGCAATTTATGAAGCATTCAACCGATTGCTTGCTGAAAAAGGCTTGAAGGTGGAAACGGGTGTTTTTGGCGCCATGATGGACGTGCAATTGACCAATGATGGTCCGGTTACTTTGATTCTCGATAGCAAGTGAATCCGCGTTAAAAGCAGAGATCCCAAAGCGGAATCCCTGCTTTTTTTTACTTATTTTTAAAATAGCGAGCTAGCCCTTCGAATATACCATTGGTAACGGCTTCCTGGTATTGCTGGGTGTTTACGAGCATCTCTTCCGCTGGATTGCTAAGATAGCCTAATTCAAGCAGTACGGCTGCCTGGCTGTTTTCCCTGATGACATGATAGTCGCCAACGCGAGTCCCGCGGTTTTTCAGCATCGTTTTGCTTACCACCGAGGAGTGGATTTGTTCACCAAGGGGTTTTTGCTTTCCGTGATAGTAGTAAGTGGTCATCCCTCTGACGGTTCTGTCATTGATGCTGTCATAGTGAAGGCTGATAAAAGCATCTGCGTTATGATAGTGGGACGTGCTGACTCTGGATCCTAGTGAGATGTATTGGTCATTATTTCTAGTTAGGATTACGTTGGTTCCAGCAGCTCGGAGCTTCTCGTATAGAAGCTGTGCTGTTTTCAAGGTGAGTGTTTTCTCCAAAGATCCTCTTAAACCAGTTGTCCCATTGTCACGGCCGCCATGCCCGGGATCAATGACAACCGTTTTATTCTTAGTATGCTTTTCTGCACCAGGCTTTTCTATTTTAGGTGCATTGCCCTGTACGGAGACGATCCACCCTGCGACAAAGCCGGTTTGTCCATTTGCAAGAGTGATTTTATACCAATCGTTTTCGACACTTACTATTTGGAAGCTGTCTCCTTGATCGGCGCGGAGAACTACTGGTGTTTCTGTGCTTGGGCCTTTACGGATGTTTGTCCCATTATGAAGCATCGAAACTGTGCTATTTGTTATTGGTTTACTGGACACCACTGAAGATCCATCTTTCTTGATATCAAAAAACCAGCTGGCAGCCCAACCTGCTTTCCCAGGCTGATATTCAATTTTGAGCCATTCGTTTTTTTCCTCAAGAATCTTAAAGGTTTGCCCTTTGGAAATCGAACTGATCACAGAGCCATTCAGTGAATTTTGGTTACGGACATTCAGGTTGGATGCAGTTACCGTACCCGTGAATTGATCTGCAGGAGCAGGGGATCCACTGCCTGAAGAAGGTGTTCCGCTGATCTTCAAGTAATCAGCGCTTACCCATGCCTTTTTCCCGCCATAAGTAATCTCAGCCCAGCCATTGGACTGAGAGTGGACGGGAACGACTGCTCCACTGTTTAATTGGCCAACTTTGCTGGCGTTTAACGATGGTTTCTCCCTTACATTCAGGGAGGTGGCGGTGACCGTCCCGTTTGATTCAGCAGGTTTTTTTGATTGTGTCGTCGGTTCCTTCTTTTTTGAGTCTATGTACTCGATGGAAACCCAGCCTTGTAAAGCGGAAGTTCGAACTTCGGCCCAATCGCCTTTTGAATGGAGGATTTCGATCGTCTGACCATTAGCAAAGTAGCCTATCACCTCATAATTGGTTCCAGGTCCTTTCCTTACCCGCAGGCCATCAACGGTAACGCTTCCCAAATTGGCAGCTGGATCTTGCGAAACAATGGGCTTAACAGCTTCCCTTGAAGTGAACCATTGTGCCACCCAGCCGTATTGGCTGTCGCTAAGGCGAAGGTAGAGCCAATCGCCGTCCTCCTTGATGATTGGGAATTTTTCACCTTTTTTCACGGACCCTGTAACAGAATAACTCAGTCCAGGACCACTCCTGACATTAAGACTTGTAGCAGTGATCGATACACTGCCATTATCTGCTTGGACCGTTTCCAAGCCAGACAGGTTCCCAAAAAAAAGCATAAGGCAAAGGATGACAGGAACCATTTTGTTTCTGGGCATGATCTCCCTCCCTCTATTTAAAAGTGTTCTAAAAATATAGTACCGGAATTTACCGGTAAAATCACGAAGACTTTTTTCTTTTATCGGAATTAATAGAGAATCAATAAGTGAAAAGCAGTTAAAATGATCGAAGGGTGGGAAGAATAATAGGCAAGAAACGATTGGAAGGTGAGATCATGCGGTTCAGTGATAAAGGAATTTCTGCAACGACCGGTGAAAATCAGTTATTTGGAGTGGATTTCCACGATTTTACCCAAAAAGAACAAAACTCTCATGTCGTGGAATTGGCTTCAGAATTCGGACTTTCTCTCCGTGACGTGAGGAAACTAAAAAAACAGCTGGAGCGATCTTGAATTGTGCTTGACATTGCTAATTGGACTCCGTATTATAATATAAATAAAATGTCATACGGAAAACATACCGTTGAAGGGGAATTAGTAGCCGGGATACAGATGGAAAGAGAGGAAATGCCTTGGCTGTAAGCATTTCTGCATGATGACCTGGTGAATGAACACTCCGGAGGGTTTTCTCTGAACATCGGCTCTTGCCGTCAATAGGAGAAGACGTCGCAGGCGTTAACTGTTAAAGAGGTAGTGCCAATAGGCGCTTCAATTAGGGTGGCACCACGGGAATATAAGCTCTCGTCCCTTGTTATTATAGCAAGGGATCGGGGGCTTTTTTTGCATTTTTTTCTTCATACATAAAGAACTTATGAAAAAGAGGGATGAACTTTGTCAAATCAAATCAAAATTCCACGCGGAACACAGGACATTTTGCCAGGCGACTCGGAAAAATGGCAGCTGATAGAGACGAAAGCAAGAGAACTTTGCGAAAGATACCAATATCGGGAGATCAGAACTCCGATTTTTGAACATACAGATTTGTTCCAGCGAGGCGTTGGCGATACGACAGATATCGTTCAAAAAGAGATGTACACATTCACCGACAGAGGCGGCCGGAGCCTTACACTGCGCCCGGAAGGAACAGCAGCCGCTGTCCGCTCTTTTGTCGAGCATAAAATGTTTGGTAATCCAAATCAGCCAGTAAAGCTTTATTATATCGGGCCGATGTTCCGGTATGAACGTCCTCAGGCAGGACGCTTCCGTCAATTTGTCCAGTTTGGCGTAGAAGCAATGGGAAGTGCCGATCCAGCGATCGATGCCGAAGTAATCTCACTTGCGTTGAGACTTTATCAAGAGTTGGGCCTGAAAAAGCTGAAGTTGGTGATTAATAGCCTCGGAGATAAGATAAGCCGTACAGCGCACAGAGAGGCACTAGTTACCCATTTTTCACCGCGGATTGGGGAATTCTGCACGGACTGCCAGAATCGCCTTGAAAAAAATCCAATGCGCATCCTTGATTGCAAAGCGGACCGTGATCACGAGCTGATGAGGTCAGCACCATCGATTATCGATTACTTGACGGATGATTCAAGGAACTATTTTAACAAAGTTACAACCTTTCTGACAGACATGGAAATTGAATTCGAAGTGGATGCCAATCTTGTGCGCGGTTTGGATTATTATAACCACACCGCATTTGAAATCATGAGCAATGCGGAAGGCTTCGGAGCCATCACCACGCTGTGCGGCGGAGGAAGATACAATGGCTTGGTCGAGGAAATCGGTGGTCCGGAAACACCGGGGATCGGTTTTGCATTAAGTGTAGAGAGGCTGATTGCGGCACTTGAAGCAGAAGGAGCTGAACTTCCGGTCAAGGAAGAAATCGATTGTTACCTCGTTTCACTTGGCGATGAGGCAAAAGATTATACGGTAGGTCTGCTTCACCAGCTAAGAATGGCTGGTTTCTCGGCAGAACGCGATTATCTTGACCGGAAAATCAAAGCTCAGTTCAAGGCTGCGGACAGGGTCAACGCCAAGTACGTGGCCGTTTTAGGGGAAAATGAACTGAAAGAAAAGAAAATCAATCTGAAGTCGATGGCGGACGGAGTTCAGATCGAAGTACCGCTTGAGAGCTTTATTGAAAAATTCAAGGAAATCTGCAGATAGTGGGGGAGTTTAGATGTTTGGAAGAACATATTTTTGCGGGGAAGTAACAGAAAAGGCAATCGGCGAAACGGTTACACTAAAAGGGTGGGTGCAAAAGCGCCGTGACTTGGGAGGGTTGATTTTTATCGACCTTCGGGACAGAACCGGTCTTGTCCAGATTGTGTTTAATCCTAAAGTGTCACCTGAGGCGCTTTCCATTGCCGAGAAGGTCCGAACAGAATACGTACTTGATGTGAAAGGGACCGTCCTTGCTCGCGATCAACGCAGCGTAAACGAAAACCTGAAAACAGGAACGATCGAAGTGCAGGTTGAGGAACTGACTATTATCAATGAAGCGAAAACAACACCGTTCATGATTGAAGACAAGACGAATGTATCAGAAGATGTACGTTTGAAATACCGCTATCTTGATCTACGCCGGCCGGTCATGTTCGAGACCTTTAAGATGAGGCATCAGGTGACCAAAGCGATTCGTGGTTATCTGGACGGCGAAGGGTTCCTGGATGTTGAAACACCAATTTTAACAAAGAGCACACCTGAAGGTGCTAGGGATTATCTCGTTCCAAGCCGTGTGCATCCGGGTGAGTTCTACGCTCTGCCACAATCTCCCCAGATTTTCAAGCAGCTGTTGATGGTTGGCGGCTTTGAACGTTATTACCAAATCGCCCGATGCTTCCGCGATGAAGATCTGCGTGCTGACCGCCAGCCGGAATTCACGCAAATTGACATCGAAACCAGCTTCATGAGCCAGGAAGAGATCATCGGTCTAACTGAAAAAATGATGCAAAAAGTCATGAAGGATGTAAAGGGAATAGAAGTGGAATTGCCATTCCCGCGGATGAGCTACCAGGAAGCAATGGACCGTTTCGGTTCGGACAAACCGGATACACGCTTCAGCATGGAGCTTGTCGATCTTTCCGATTTAGTGAAGGATAGTGAGTTTAAGGTATTCGCAGCGGCAGTAGCAGCAGGAGGCCAAGTTAAGGCGATCAATGTCAAAGGCGCAGCAGCAAATTACTCGCGCAAGGATATAGATGGCTTGACTGAATTAGTCGCTGTATATGGAGCAAGAGGCTTGGCTTGGCTGAAAGCAGAAGAAGATGGCTTGAAGGGGCCGATCTTAAAATTCTTTGACGAAGAAAAGCAGGCTGCAATTCAAGCCCGGCTGAACGTCTCTTCCGGTGACCTTTTGTTATTCGTAGCAGATAAGAAAAAAATCGTGGCAGATGCACTAGGTGCCTTGCGTCTGAACCTAGGAAAAGAGCTTGGCTTGATTGATCAGAGCAAATTCGATTTTCTCTGGGTAACAGACTGGCCACTATTGGAATTCGATGAAGATGCAGACCGGTATTTCGCTGCACATCATCCTTTTACCATGCCGGTTCGCGAAGATTTGCCAAAGCTTGAGAGTGACCCAGCCAATGTAAAAGCACAGGCATATGACCTTGTTCTGAACGGATATGAGCTTGGCGGTGGCTCGCTGAGGATTTTTGAAAGAGATATCCAGGAAAAAATGTTTTCCGTGCTTGGTTTCACAAAAGAACAAGCATATGAACAATTTGGATTTCTGCTAGAAGCCTTTGAATATGGCACGCCGCCTCATGGAGGCATTGCGCTCGGATTAGACAGGATGGTTATGCTGCTTGCAGGCAGAACCAATTTGCGCGATACGATCGCTTTCCCAAAAACAGCAAGCGCAAGTGACCTTTTAATGAACGCTCCTGATGCAGTAAGCGGCGCCCAAATGGAGGAATTACATCTATCGCTTAATGTTAAAAAAAACCAGTGAATCCTAACACCCTAGATTCTTGAAATTGCCTCAAGTGTGTGGTAATATAATATCAACAGCTGAAGAGTCCTGATGTGTTCGTTGTTTAACCTGAAGTTTTGACCTAACATCTATCCTTCGGGAGCACGAGTTTTCGGGCCGCGTAAATGCCTCTCACACGAGGACTTACAGAAACCTGGAACAGGGCACCCACCTGCTAAGAGCGGGTTCAAGACGAAGGCATACACGCGACGGCACGATTGGGACTCTTCCTACATACAAAAAAACCATGCGTATGCATGGTTTTTTTGTATGTAGGCCGCAGCTAGACAATCAATTCCAAGGGCTAAGAGTCTGTCCAATAAAAGGGTATCTTGCCCTTATGCAGGCAGTTGTTTTAGTAAAAAAACCCGAAATAGATAAAATTAGGGGAGTTGTGATTTCCAATTCGCTATAAATTGATCAATGGATATGTTATATTCGAAAGCAGGAATAGCAGTGACAGTGATTTTATAATTGGAGTGAATGTAGATGCTTCATCAATTTTCTAGAAATGAACTGGCCATCGGCAAAGAGGGCCTTGAGATAATGAAAAATAGTACGGTTGCCGTTTTAGGGATCGGCGGTGTAGGTTCGTTCGCTGCAGAAGCGCTTGCCCGGTCTGGAATCGGCAAGCTAATTTTAATCGACAAGGACGATGTCGACATCACAAATATCAACCGCCAGCTGATTGCGCTGCTTTCCACGGTCGGCAAGCAAAAGGTCGAAGTTATGCGTGACAGGATCATGGATATTAATCCTGATTGCGAAGTGGTAGCGCTGAAAATGTTTTATACGGAGAAGACCTACGAAGAGATTTTTGGCTACAACCTTGACTTCATCGTCGATGCCTCGGATACCATCTCCTATAAGATTCATCTGATCAAGGAAGCGATCAACCGTGGCATTCCGATGATTTCCAGCATGGGTGCAGCAAATAAAATGGACCCTACACGATTCCAGATTGCCGATATTTTCAAGACGCATACCGATCCGCTTGCGAAAGTCATCCGCACCCGCCTGCGAAAGGAAGGCGTTAAAAAAGGAATCCCCGTAGTCTTTTCCGACGAAAGCCCAATTGTTGTCAGAGAGGATGTGCAGAAAGAAGTAGGCAATAACAATGCTGAAATCCGTAAAGCACAGATGCCTCCTTCCTCCAATGCGTTCGTTCCCTCTGTTGCAGGACTTATCATGGCTAGCTATGTCGTCAGGGAATTGTTACGAGATATCGAGATTGAACGAGTAAACAGCTAAAGAGCAAGCGTAAAAACCGCACGAAGAAGCGGCAAGGTTTCCTAACCGCTTATTTTCTGTATCCAGTAATTTTCTCATAGATGGAGGCAATAGCCTGTTCAAACTTTCCGGTCTTTTTAGGTTGATAATACACTTTGTGCTTGATCCTATCTGGAAGATACTGCTGTTTTACCCAGCCGCCTTCGTAGTCGTGTGGGTAAAGATAGTCTAGGCCGCGCCCAAGGTCTTTGGCACCTTTGTAATGGGCATCCTTCAAGTGATCAGGCACTTCTCCGCTGATGCCCGAGCGGATATCAGCCAGTGCTGAGTCAATAGCAGTATAAGCAGAATTTGATTTAGGGGACAGGCATAACTCAATCACTGCATTGGCAAGTGGAATCCTGGCCTCTGGGAAACCGATCCTTTCGGCTGCTTCAATCGCTGCTAAAGTCCTTTGCCCTGCCTGAGGACTGGCCAATCCGATGTCTTCATAGGCAATAACCAGAAGTCGGCGATTGATGCTGACAAGATCACCTGCTTCAATCAATCTTCCGAGATAATGGAGAGCCGCATTTACATCGCTGCCCCGGATGGATTTTTGGAAACCTGAAAGAACATCGTAATGAGCATCTCCATCTTTATCGTGTGCCAGACTTTTTTTCTGCATGCATTCTTCTGCAGTAGTCTCATCGATATGGATGATTCCATCTCCATCGGGATTAGTGGAAAGGACAGCAAGTTCGAGGGCGTTCAAGGAACTTCTCACATCGCCGCCGGAGGCTGTGGCAAAATGGGAGAGGGCTTCTTTCGTCAGCTCTATTTTCTGGCTGCCGAGACCTCTTTCTTCATCGGCAATTGCCCTGTGCAAAGCCGTTTTTATATCATCTGGCTCAAGCGGCTTTAATTCGAAAATCTGGCATCTTGACCGGATCGCTGGATTGATCGCGT
Source organism: Mesobacillus subterraneus (assembly GCF_000934845.1). Classification (GTDB taxonomy): domain Bacteria; phylum Bacillota; class Bacilli; order Bacillales; family Cytobacillaceae; genus Mesobacillus; species Mesobacillus stamsii. The sequence goes on along the minus strand of NZ_JXIQ01000125.1, from coordinate 8,780 downwards.
GATATGGATTGCTCGTTGTGGCACCGATCAGCACGATCATCCCATTTTCCAGATAGGGAAGCAGGAAGTCCTGTTTTGCTTTATCAAGCCGGTGTACCTCATCAAGCAGCAGGATGACTTTGCCTGACATCTTCGCCTCTGCAGCCACTATTTCCATATCCTTTTTATTGTTCGTTACCGCATTCAGGGACCTGAAGGCAAAATTTGTGCTTCCGGCGATCGCGTTGGCTATCGAGGTTTTGCCGATGCCAGGCGGTCCGTATAGAATCATCGATGACAATTGTCTCGCCATTACCATTCTGTTAATGATTTTTCCTTCAGCTACCAAATGAGCCTGGCCGATCACTTCCTCAATCGTCCGCGGCCTCATCCTGAAAGCAAGCGGTTTAAGGTTCATTGCTCATCCCTCCCTAACTGGGCAAATTCGTTTACCTATACAATACCATGAACAAGGGACTTGCGCATTGTTCCTGCCAGTTATGCTATAATGTCAAAAGCCTACCTATTGACTGAGGATTTTTGTTACTATATACCTTGTAAGCATGCTCTCGTGCATGTTTTAATCTAACAAATAAAGATCACCCCAATAATGGAACAGAGGTGTGCAAAATGAAAATTTCCACGAAAGGGCGCTATGGACTGACCATCATGATCGAGCTCGCCAAAAATTACGGCGAAGGTCCAACTTCGCTAAAGGCGATTGCCCAAGCGAATGATTTATCAGAGCACTATTTAGAACAGCTGGTTGCTCCGCTTAGAAATGCCGGATTGGTGAAAAGCGTTAGAGGAGCATATGGTGGATATATTCTTGGCTCTGAACCTTCGCATATCTCAGCAGGCGATATCATTCGAGTTCTCGAAGGCCCAATCAGCATTGTCGAAGGCATTGAGGATGAAGAACCCGCCAAGCGTGAATTGTGGACAAGAATCAGAGATGCCGTAAAAGATGTGCTGGACAATACCACGATTGAAGATCTGGCTAACCACACCGAACAAGTTGGCGAATCCGATGCTTATATGTTTTATATATAACGAAAAATCTATCTTCTAATAAGAGAGGGAAAAAGTTTGAATAGAATCTATTTGGACCATGCGGCCACTACACCGATGCATCCAGAAGTCCTGGCTGAAATGGTAAAAGTAATGACAACGGAGTTTGGAAATCCTTCAAGCATCCATCATTTCGGGCGCGAGGCCAGAAAAATCCTTGATGCTACTCGTGATGAACTGGCAAAGAGCATTGGGACAAAAGCGAATAATATTCTGTTCACAAGCGGCGGAACAGAAAGCGATAACCTTGCTGTTATTGGATATGCCGAACAAAACCGTGCAAAAGGACAGCATATCATAACTACACAGGTGGAACACCACGCTGTGCTGCATAGCTGTATGGAGTTGGAAAAGCGCGGTTTTGAAGTTACCTACCTCCCTGTCGATGAAAATGGCTATGTTAACATGAAGACATTTGACGATGCATTACGTGAGGATACGATTCTTGTTACTATCATGTACGGAAATAATGAGGTGGGCACAATCCAGCCGATCACAGAAATAGGACAACGCCTTGCTGAACACCAGGCTGTTTTTCATACAGATGCTGTGCAGGCTTACGGGATTGAAAACTTAGATGTGGAAGAGATGAAAGTAGATATGCTTTCCGTTTCGGCCCATAAAATGAATGGACCAAAAGGGATTGGTTTCGTTTATATCCGTGATGGAATAAAGCTGGCTCGCCAACTGTTCGGCGGAGAACAGGAAAGGAAGCGCCGGGCTGGCACAGAAAATGTCGCAGCCATAGCTGGATTCCGAAAAGCAGTCCAACTATCACAAATAGACCTTGATACGAAACGCATCTTCTATAGGGATTTAAAGAACCGTTTTATCAAAAGACTTGAAGATAGTGAAATCCACTTCCAGCTGAACGGATTGCTTGATTATACAATGCCGCATATTTTAAACTTAAGCTTTCCTGGTACAAATGTCGAAGCAATGCTTGTCAATCTGGACCTTGCTGGAATCGCGGCATCAAGCGGTTCAGCATGCACAGCAGGTTCCATCGATCCATCGCATGTGCTTGTGGCGATGTTCGGGAAAGAATCTGAAAGGCTGACAAACTCCATCCGCTTCAGTTTCGGATTACACAATACACAAGAACAGATCGACAAAGCAGCTGAGGATACAGCAAAAATTGTCCAGAGGCTGACGAAAAACAATGGAGCTTAAGGGTAGACTAGTAGAGGGAGGGGAAGCCAATGGAAAAATCACCGAAGGATACGAGAGTGGTGGTTGGGATGTCAGGAGGGGTTGACTCATCCGTCGCTGCACTGATTCTGAAGGAACAGGGCTATGATGTGATCGGCATCTTCATGAAAAACTGGGATGACACCGATGAATTTGGGGTCTGCACTGCTACGGAAGATTACGAAGATGTAATCCGCGTCTGCAACCAGATTGGCATTCCGTATTATGCAGTCAATTTTGAAAAACAATACTGGGATAAGGTTTTCACTTATTTCCTTCAAGAATATAAAGCGGGAAGAACGCCAAACCCAGATGTCATGTGCAATAAAGAAATCAAATTCAAAGCATTCCTTGAACATGCGATCAATCTTGGAGCAGATTTCCTTGCGACTGGCCACTATGCACGGGTGGAAGACCGGGACGGCGAGCGAAAAATGCTCCGCGGACTCGACGAAAATAAAGACCAGACGTATTTCTTAAACCAGCTGAATCAGCATCAGTTGGAAAAAGTACTATTCCCGATCGGCGATATGGAAAAGTCTCGTGTGAGAGAGCTGGCAAAGGAAGCAAATCTAGCCACTGCAGCGAAAAAAGACAGTACTGGCATTTGTTTTATTGGCGAAAGGAATTTCAAGGAATTCCTTGGGAATTACCTTCCAGCCCAGCCGGGAAATATGGAGACGATGAGTGGCGAGGTAAAAGGCATGCATGATGGATTGATGTATTATACAATCGGCCAGAGACAAGGGCTTGGAATTGGCGGTGCAGGCGAACCATGGTTCGTTGTAGGCAAGGACCTTGAGCGCAATGTATTGCTGGTGGAACAAGGATTTCATCATGATCTGCTCTATTCAGACAGCATTACGGCTGTGAATATCAGCTTCGTATCCGAAAAACCGAAGCCGAAAACATTTGAGTGCACGGCAAAATTCCGCTATCGCCAACCTGATAATGCTGTAACTGTAGAACTTCTGGACGATGGGACTGCAAAAGTGATTTTTACCCAACCAATCCGCGCTGTCACTCCCGGACAAGCTGTTGTTTTCTATGATGGAGAAGAATGTCTTGGCGGTGGAACAATTGATGAGATTTTCAAAAACGGAAGCAAGCTGACTTATGTCGGTTAATCCTGAATAATCCCCGGCGAGCCTGCTTCGCTGGGGATTATTTTGGGCAACTGCATAGCTGATTATGATATACTTAGCATGGAGAAAGGCGTGTTCAAAGCACAGTAAACGCGAATGAATCAGCGGAAAGGGGGAAGAAACTTTGGATAAGCAAGACTCTTTAGATTTGTTTGCAGAGCAGGGGAAATTCATGAAAGGGAAGCATTTAGTGACCATCTTTCACAATGAACAAAACCTGTACACCGTGCTAAGAATCAGGGTCGAAGAAACGAATGAACAATATGATGATAAAGAGGCAGTCATTACCGGGTACTTCCCCAAGGTTCATGAGCAGGAGACGTATACTTTCTTTGGTGAAGTAAAAGAACATCCGAAGTTTGGCGCCCAATTTCATGCAACGCATTTCAGGAAAGACCTTCCCCAATCCAAACAGGGAATCATCAGCTATCTATCCAGTGATCTTTTTAAAGGAATAGGAAAGAAAACAGCTGAAAAAATTGTCGAAACGCTTGGTGAAAAAGCGATTGCAAAAATAATTGATAATCCCTCCGTTTTGGATCAAATTCCGAAGCTGGCACCCGAGAAGGCAAAAGACTTGTATGATTCTTTGATGGAACATCAGGGCCTTGAACAGGTGATGGTCGCTTTGAACGAATATGGTTTTGGCCCACAGCTGTCGATGAAAATATATCAGGTATATAAAGAACAGGCGATTGAAGTGATCCAAAACAATCCTTATAAGCTTGTCGAAGATATTGAAGGCATTGGTTTTGGCAGAGCGGACGAGCTTGGAAGCCAGCTTGGATTGACAGGGAACCATCCTGACCGGATCAAGGCGGCTTGTCTTTATACATTAGAAAATTCCAGCATCCAAGGTGGACACGTCTACATGGAAGCGGAATCGCTGCTGGTCGATGTCAAAAAGTTGCTGGAAGACAATCAAAATTTTGAAATTGAATTTACGGAAATCTCTCAGGAAATCATCAAGCTAGGTGAAGAAGGAAAGCTGATTTCCGAAGAACAGAAAATCTATTTGCCATCGCTTTATTATTCAGAAAAGGGACTTGTCGCTAAGGTGAAGAAAATTCTTGACCAGACGGAGTATGAAAATCAATTTCCTGAATCGGAATTTCTGCTTGCACTCGGGAATCTTGAAGAGCGTCTAAACGTCCAATATGCTCCGAGCCAAAAAGATGCCATCCAAACGGCGCTGATGTCTCCTATGATGATCCTCACGGGCGGACCTGGCACAGGAAAAACGACTGTGATAAAAGGAATCGTTGAACTATATGGGGAATTGCACGGCTGTTCCTTAGATCCAAGAGATTACAAAAAGGAAGAGCCATACCCGTTTTTACTGGCAGCACCTACCGGCAGGGCGGCAAAACGAATGACCGAGTCCACTGGTTTGCCTGCAGTGACCATTCACAGACTGCTTCGCTGGAATGGTGCGGAAGGCTTTGAATATAATGAGGATCAGCCGCTAGAAGGGAAAATCTTGATTATAGATGAGACATCAATGGTCGATATTTGGCTTGCTTATCAATTGTTCAAATCACTGCCTGATAATATTCAGGTGATAATGGTCGGGGACGAAGACCAGCTTCCTTCAGTCGGCCCTGGCCAAGTCTTAAAGGATTTGCTTGATTCCGGCAGAATCCCGACCGTGAGACTTACGGATATTTACAGGCAAGCAGAAGGTTCCTCTATTATTGAACTTGCCCACCAAATCAAAAAAGGATTGCTTCCTGCTGACATTTCTGTCCAAAAATCCGACCGATCTTTTATCCAGTGTACAACAAACCAAATTCCTCAAGTAGTCGAAAAGGTTGTTGCTAGTGCTAAGAAAAAAGGTTATTCGCCAAAGAATATCCAGGTGCTTGCCCCAATGTACAGGGGACCTGCGGGAATTGACCGCTTAAACGAACTATTGCAGACGCTATTCAATCCGAATGCAGACGGAACAAGAAAAGAGCTTGCCTTTGGTGATATAAAATATCGAATTGGCGACAAGGTTCTCCAGCTGGTCAACCAGCCGGAAGCGAATGTATTCAACGGGGATATGGGCGAGGTTATCGCGATTTTTTACGCGAAGGAAAATGTCGAAAAACAGGATCAGCTAATCGTGTCATTTGACGGTATTGAGGTCACCTACAACAGGCCGGAGCTCTCGCAGATTACCCATGCTTATTGCTGTTCCGTCCATAAATCTCAGGGAAGTGAATTTCCGATTGTTGTCCTTCCGGTCGTAAAAAGTTATTACCGGATGCTGCGCAGGAATTTGATTTATACGGCCATCACAAGAAGCAAGCAATTTCTGATTCTTATTGGCGAAGAGGACGCCCTAAAAATGGGCATCGAACGCGGACAGGATAAGGAGCGGAATACGACACTTGTTGAAAAGCTCGTCGAGATGCTCCCGGAATGGAGCGGTAATCGCATAGATAGTAAAATTTTACCAGACGTAAATCGTAAGAACTATATGGGAATCGTTAAGAATGCAGACCCGATGATCGGAATGGGTAATTTGACTCCTTACGATTTTATGGAAGAAAATGAAGCATAATATTGTTTTGGAAAACCTTACACCGCATGATTAACCGATCAATCGCAAAACCTAAGAGTGTTCGGAAAGGCGGGACACACTTTTGCGGACATTTTCACGATTAAAGGGATTGCCTGTATTTGAATTGGCAAGTGGGCAAAAACTGGGCGAAGTATGTGATGTAAGCATTTCAAGCAATGGAACCGTAGTAGGCTTACTAGTTCAACGAGGTGGATTCATCAAGAAAACGTTTCAGGTCAAGATCGGAGAGGTTGCATCGTTTGGCTCGGATGGTCTAATGGTGAAGGATCAGTCAGTGTTGCAGCGTCTAGAGGCAGAGCCTGAATATACGTTTGAACAAAAGGAAGGACTGGCTGGCAAAATCCTGCTCTCTAGGGATGGAGAACAGCTGGGTTTATTGAACGACGTATATTTTATGGAAGAACTGGGCACGATTGTAGGGTACGAACTAACAGATGGCTTTTTTTCAGATATCATGAATGGAAAGCGTGTCGTCAAGACAACGGGTCCGCCTGCAATCGGAAAGGATGCCATCATCGTGACAGTGAAACAGAGATGAGGTGTCCTTATGTTAAGTTGCCCGAATTGCCAAAGCAAGGATATTGGCAAAATTGGCATCAACCAATATTACTGCTGGAATTGTTTCATAGAGCTGTCCTTGAATAATGGCCTGATCCATACCCATCAAGTCGAAGAAGATGGAACATTAAGCTCCCTTGACGACTTATTCGACGAAGATCAACGTCAATACGGCATATAAAAAAATCCGAAGAGGTGAAGCGCATGAACAAAATGTTACCCTCCGTTATCGCATTGGGTGCGGGTATGGCAGTTTATCGTTATGCTTCTAATAACAATATAATGTCTGGCAGGAAAATGAAGAAGCTAGGCAGAAAAATGTCAAAAGCATTTCTTTAACAAGTATAAATCCCCTGTATAGGATTACAGGGGATTTTTTCGACGGTTAACAAGATACAAGTTTGAACAAAGAGGTTGCCCGACGGCTTTAAGGTAAGAAATCCCATCCAATTTGCTGACAGTCTGATAAATTTCAAGCATTTTCTTCATGTGAAATCTCTTTCGAACCAAATAAGCCGTATTGGTGCCCAAAAAATCCAGAAATCGGGAAAAGAGGTAACCAATGAGCTGTATTAGTGCCCGAAAAATCCAGAAACTAGGAAAAGAGGTAACCAATGATCCATATTGGTGCCCAAATTGACCTTTTCACATAAATACACCTAGCATACGATCATCTCTGTTCTGATTAAATTCCGTCTCAAGGAGGAGAAGGAAACGGCGAGTAGAGAGGTGCTTGCCACTAGGAAGTTGCGACAATCTTTTTCTTAGGTATAATCCCTCTCCTTTCTCTCAAGAATAAACGAGAGGGAGGGCGACTAAAAGTGAATATCCAAATGAAATGGTACTACCGGCTTGGATTTCTTCTCCTTTTGTTTATTGTTCTGTTCGTTTTCATGAAGCTGCAAGCATTGTGGATTCCGGTGCTGCATATTGTTGGATCGCTGCTGATTCCATTTTTGCTAGCTGCTTTCATTACATATCTGCTTCACCCGATCGTGGAATCTCTTAACCAAAGGGGGCTGCATCGGGGACTATCAATTTTGATTATATATATTTTCTTTTTTGGCGGTGCTGGATTTGCCTTTTATAAAGGGATTCCCGCTTTAATCTATCAGCTGCGCGACTTAACAGAGAACGCTCCTGCTTTTGCCGAACAATATAAACAAATGGTCAACAATGTCGTAAACGAGACCTCGACATGGCCTGCAGGAATTCATGAAAGAATAGAAGATGGAATCAACAGCATGGAGCAGTGGCTGGACGATGTGCTTGCCGCAACGATGTCCTTTTTGATGGAAATTGTCAATTCTATTTTGACGATTGCGGTAATTCCGTTCATTGCCTTTTACATGCTTAAGGACTTCAAGGCGATGAAAAAAGCGGCGTGGTACATGACTCCAAGGCAATGGAGGCAGCAAGGTGCAAGATTTCTCCATGAAGTAGACAAGTCACTCGGCAGTTATATAAGAGGTCAGCTTCTCGTCTGCCTGATTATTGGCGTGCTCTCTTCCTTTTTTTTCTGGTTTGCAGGCATTAAGTACTCCCTCCTACTTGGGGCCATTGTCGGAATCACCAATGTCATACCGTATTTTGGTCCGCTGATCGGAGCGATTCCGGCTGTCATCATTGCCGCGACAATGTCCGTGAAAATGGTGCTCTTGTCACTTGTGATCGTCTTTTCGCTGCAATTTCTGGAAGGCAACATCTTGTCCCCGTTGATAGTAGGAAAAAGCCTGCACATGCATCCATTAATGATTATGTTCGCTTTGCTGGCCGGGGAAGAAGTGGGAGGCATTCTAGGACTTATTTTGGCAGTTCCTGTCCTCGTGATAATAAGGGCGGCACTGATTCATGCCAGAGATCATATCATTCATGAAAGAAGAAAGTTCCTCTGAGATAATTTTTTGCCAGGGACGTTTGACAAACGCAGTACTGCTATATATAATTCGGCTATAGATAAATATTCAAAAAATGGAGAAGGAACGAGTATGTTATAGTCCATCGACCAGAGAGGGATTCCTAGGCTGAAAGAATTCCCGGTGAAGGATAACAGAATGCTATTCCGGAGTGCAGGAAAAACCTGCCGTGAGCTGCGTTAAGGCGTCATTGAGAGATGGGCGTGATTTTTTGCGTTCATAATCAGGGTGGTACCGCGAGTAAGCTCTCGTCCCTGTCCAGGGATGAGGGCTTTTTTTGTTTAGGAAATTATAAAATTATTTAGTTGTGGCTAACTACTTGTGGTTTTCTTAATCCAGCTCCAGCGCCTA
>NZ_JXIQ01000124.1 GCF_000934845.1 Mesobacillus subterraneus | reverse complement strand
CTGGGCTAGCTGGATTCGAACCAACGCATGACGGAGTCAAAGTCCGTTGCCTTACCGCTTGGCTATAGCCCATCGGGAATGAATACGATTTTTAGTATGAATGGAACTGTCACTAATTATACACACTTTATTTATATTTTTCGCAGGAAGAGGAGGTGTTCTGTAGAATCCTTTTGTATAACAAAAAAGGTGGTGCATTCCTATTGTAAAATCAATTGAACTGCTGGCAGAAAACATTTTAAAAGATGCTTTAAAAAGCGGCGCATCGGACATTCATATTATCCCGCACGAGAAAGACACCCTGATAAAATTCAGGCTAGGCAATCAGTTGCTGCCCCGATACACGCTTGATCAGGGGGATTGTGAACGGCTAATTTCCCACTTTAAATTTACCGCTTCGATGGATATAGGCGAAAAGAGAAGGCCGCAAAGTGGCGCCTTCAGCTACCAGGACCACGATCAAAAAATCGGTTTGAGAATCTCCACCCTTCCAGCCTATCTGAACGAAAGCATGGTCATTCGGCTTCTTCCCGAACAAAAGCAGATCCCTTCTTACCAACTATCATTATTCCCATCCACATCAAAAAAATTAATTTCCCTTTTAAAACATGCTCATGGTCTGATTATTTTTACCGGTCCGACAGGCAGTGGCAAAACGACTACATTGTATTCCATGCTATCGGAAACTTCGGAAATGGTCCATCGTAATGTCATCACACTCGAGGACCCTATTGAAAAACCAAGTGAAGCCGTGCTTCAAGTTCAGGTCAACGAACGAGCAGGTGTTTCCTATGCTGCGGGCTTAAAGGCGATCCTCCGGCATGATCCGGATATCATTATGGTTGGAGAAATCAGAGACAAAGAGACTGCGGAGACAGCGATAAGGGCATCGCTGACAGGGCATTTGGTATTGACGACGATGCACACACGGGATGCAAAGGGAGCCATATACAGGCTGAGTGAATTCGGGATATCTTGGCTTGAAATCGAACAGACATTGATCGCAGTAACCGCACAAAGGCTTGTTGAATTGACATGTCCTTATTGTGAAGATGCTTGCTCGCCGTTCTGCTACTCTTCTGGCAGCGGCAAAAGGGGAAATGTATTTGAAATTCTTACGGGAAGGGATTTATCGGCTGCATTGAAGGAAGCGAAAGGAGAACACCAGAATTACCACTACAAAACACTTAAGGATGCAATAAAAAAAGGCATCGCCCTGGGGTTTATCAAGGAATCGGAATATCAGAGGTGGGTGCTAAATGAAGGAGAATAAGTGGCCAGTCCGTGATCAGGCCAGATTCCTGAAAAGGACAGGGGAGCTTTTGGCGCAAGGATATTCTTTAGCAGAGGCAATTGAATCGATGACTTTTCATCTTGAATGGAAAAGGAAAGCAGATATTAAAAGAAGTCTCGATCAGCTTCGGGAAGGCTTTCCTTTTTATTTAATCCTAGCTGAATTGCATTTCAATAAAGAATTGATCAGCTATGTATATTTTGCTGAGCAACACGGTGGCCTAGTCCATGCCGTCACAGAAGGAGCCGATATGGTCTTAAAACGCGAAGCCGATTATCAGCGGCTGAAAAAGTTGGCTGCATACCCACTGTTCCTTGGTACCCTCACCTTTCTCTTGTTTTTCTTCATCAACAAGGTGTTGCTGCCGAAATTCACCTCACTTTTCTCAGACATGAACATGGCTCCGAATATTTTCATGGCAATCATTCGTGCTGCTGGTGACATTATTCCTTTCCTGCTTTACTTTCTGCTCAGCATTGCAGTGCTATCGGCCCTTTATTACAATTTGATATTCAGGAAACTGCCTGTTATGCAACAAAAAATGAAACTGGTGAAACTGCCGGTAGCAGGCAGATGGATCAAACTGCTTTCCTCCCATTCCTTCGCAGTCCAATTAAGCTATCTGTTTTCGGGAGGGCTACCGGTTCATGATGCCTTGAAGGTTTTTGAGCAAAATCGTCATGAACCATTTTTAAGTGAAATCGGAAAGGATATTATCTCAAAATTGGCAGCGGGTGAGGATTTTGACAAGGCAGTAGATGATTATCCGTTTTTTGAAGCTGAATTGCCGAAAATTATCAGGCACGGGCAAAAGAATGGCAAACTGGATCAGGAGCTTTATTTTTACAGCCGGTATTGCCTTAAAGAACTAGAAGACAAATTGGAGACGTCGATGAAAACAATCCAGCCAATCTTATACAGTTTTATTGGCCTGCTGGTCATCTCACTGTATCTGGCTATCCTGCTTCCGATGTTCGACATGATGAAAGGGATTTAAAGTAATTAGATACGAGGAAAAGGAGAAGAAAATAATGAAAAATCAAAAAGGTTTTACGCTGATAGAAATGATGATTGTATTGCTGGTGATTTCGGTCTTATTAATTATTACGGTGCCGAATATTGCAACGCATAACTCGAATATCAACAATAAAGGCTGTGAGGCATATATAAAACTGGTAGAAACTCAGGTACAGGCTTATAAAATGGATAAAAACACTACCCCTGATTTCCAGCTGCTTTACGACGCAGGCTACTTGAAAAGCCCGAATGCCGCTTGTCCCGACGGAACAAAGATTGAAATTTTAACTGACGGGACTGTCCAGATGTCAGCATTATGAACGGCAGGCTGAAAAACACTGGCGGCTTTACTATGGTTGAAATGATCATTGTTCTGTCAGCTTTCCTGATGCTCTCCGTTACATCTGTCTTTCTGTTTGCACCACAAAATGATGTCCTCGCAAAAGAACTTTTCTTCAACCAGCTAGAATCCGATCTATTGTACAGCCAACAATACGCAATATCCCACCAGGAACAAGTAACTGTCCGCTTCCTGCCAGAGTACCATGCGTACTATATTCGCGGCACCGATTATCGTGCACCTTATCTGATCGAACGGTATTATTCTGCAGACGTTTTGGTCGAACAAGGCACGATGAAATTCCTGTTTCACTATATGCCGGATGGGAATATTGACAGTTTCGGGTCTTTCTATGTGACAGCTGGCTCAAAGAGGTTCCGAATGATGATCCTAATTGGGAAAGGTCGGTTTTATGTTGTCGAAGAATGAAAAAGGCTTTTTTATGGCGGACATGCTTTTATCGCTTACAGCATTTCTTATGGCGACTACAGTTTTGCTGCCAATAGCAGTAGTGATAATCGAAAAGACGGCAGAAGTAAGGGCCGAGGAAGATGCAAACTCTATTTTATATGACGAACTGATGTACTTGAAAGTTGCGGGCACAACTTCGGGAACAAATTGGATTTCTCAAAACGGAATTCCATATGAAGTAACCGTGACTAAGGTTGAAAACAATTCTACATGGGAGGTATGTGTTCATTATGAGAGCAACCAGCAAGCCCATAAAAAATGTTCTGCGACTGAATGAAATCGGCTTTACCATGCTGGAGATGCTTTTATCGTTGTTGGTGTTTTCCATGATTGCCTCGATGCTTCCATTAAGTTTTAGAATCATTCTTGATGACACCCTCACAGAAAAAGGACTCACGAGGATGGAGTGGGATGTGTTCAGCAGCCAAATAAAAAAAGAGATCCGCACAGCAGAACAGATGACAGTTCAGCCTGATAAGCTGCTATTGAAAGTCAATGGCCAAATCATCCTATACGAAAAGTATGCTTCTAGTATGAGGAGAAGAGTGGATGGACAAGGACACGAAATTTTGATGCAAAATCTGTCCAGCTTTGCTTTTGAAAAAATTGCGGATGGTGTGGTGGTAACGGCCGTTGGTTTAGATGGAATTCATTATTCGGTTCGAATCCACCAGTTTTTGCAAACAGGAGGTGTTCAACTATAAATGAAAGAGGGTTTATCTATCCATTAACAATGATTTTTTTAGTTTTGATGTCCTTTTTTTTGCTGATAGGGACGGAACAGTATATTGCCGAGAAAAAGTTTGCCAAAGAGACAGAAACCATTCGACTCCAGGAATATTATATGCTGTGCTCGATGAAACAGGCTGAGCTTCTGTTAAAAGAAGACAATTTGCCCACTAACGGTATCCTTGATTACCATTTTGGAACAGTTGGCTTCCAAAAACAATCCTTATCTACGACTGTTGACGAAGTGACTTTCACTCTTGAACTCGACAGCGGTGAAAAGGGGATTGGTTTTGGACAATATGACAAGGAAAAGGGCATGATGATAAAATGGAAGGAAAAGAACTGACAGGTGATGACGAGATATGAGAGCGATTTATTTAATTGGATTCATGGGTGCAGGAAAGACAACTGTCTCACAGGAATTGGCCCGGAGACTGAATGTGGCAGTGTATGATACAGACGAAGAGATCGTCAAAAGGACTGGAATGTCCATCAATGAGATCTTTGCTGCAGAAGGGGAAGAAAAGTTTCGCCATTATGAGGCAGAGGTTTTGCGATCGCTGCCTTCCACCAATGCTGTTATTGCAACAGGAGGAGGGATCGTAGGAAGGACAGGCAACAGGCTGTTTCTGAAAGGAAAAAGGAATGTTGTCTACTTGCATGCGGAACTTGAAAGCATCCTCGCAAGGCTGAAGGAGGATAATTCCAGACCGCTGTTGAAACAGGACAAAATGAAAACAGCTAAAGCGCTATACGAAAGTAGACTTCCTTTGTATCGGGAGACAACGGAATTTGAAATTGATACATCTGTTAAAACGGTACAGCAAATTGTCGATGACATCATCCAGTGTATGAAAAAATGACACATGGTTATACTTTTACAGATGAGGATGGTGTAGCCATGAAAACAAATGAGTACGTGAAATACCTAACCCAGACCGTTGTACAATATATCGATCAGCCAAAAGAGGAACGTCGGAAAATCAAGCAGGAAAAAAAGGAGGCAGAAGCGACCTTTCTATTCAAATGGTTCGGCATCCTTCCGTTTATGCTGATGTCCGGAGTAAAAAAGAAAAAACGCTTATGAAGCAAAGCCCGGCGAACCAATCCGCCGGGCTTTGCTATGCGATGGGAACATTAAGTAATGGCATTCTCGGTTAAATAAAACAATCCGCCATTGATGATGGAGAGTTGAATTTTCGGTTCATATTGTTCTTTTAAAGCTGTTTTTTCTGTTTCAAAACTTTCGGATTTTTCCTCATCATTTTCATAAAAATGATGAAGTAAATCGAGATCCTTCTGCCAGCGTTCTCTTGCCTCCACTGCCCATGTATGATCCTCTTTTTCAATAATGGAAGTAAGAAATGCCTGGATTCTATTCACCCCGCTCTTTGGTTTGATCAAAGGAGAAAGTGTATAGGCATAATCCGGTATTTTTGTCGTTAATGGAAGTTTTAGTAATCGTTCATGAAAGTTTTCCACCATTCTTCCATTGATCAGCTGGAGCCCAATTGAATGGAAAACCTCCCGTTTTCTGTCACATTGGTAAGATACTTTTCCATTGATTCCAATCCAGGGAATCAAAGCGGTTTGTTCATGATACTGGTCCTTTTGATATAAACGGATAAAACCTGCCAGGTTCTTTGTTGAATCAAAGATTTGATGAAGACGCGGAGAACCAAAATGGATGATTTCTCCTTGCAAATTGTCTGGTGCCTGCTGTTTGTCTGTTATAAAGGTAAGCTTCATTGGATTTGGTACCCCACCCGTTTTCTCAAGATAATGCCAGTAAAACGGACGGTTCATCAATTCCTTATCAAGCTCCACGGTGAGCTGGACAGTCATATATCCTTTGTCGTTTTCTATCAGTTCACAATGATTTGCCATGAAATACCTTTCTAAAAAATTATGGATTTCCTGTTGCTTCACGTTGAGATTCCCCCTTCATTTCTTCTGCGAACTGGATCATGGAGGTTAAGTTTTCCATCTTGATCCGAATTTCCCCTTCTGATGAGGACTTTCCAAAGATATCAACCAAGTGTTCTTCCATATTTCCAAACTCCCATTTTGTCAGGATATCATCAAGTTCACCGATTACTTTTTCAAACAGATTGATTTTCTCGTAAAGAAGCTTCATAACATGTTCTTCCACTGTATCCTTCGTTGCGAAGTTGAAGATTTTCACATCTTTTTCTTGGCCAAGACGGTGGATCCTGCCGATTCTTTGTTCCAGTCTCATTGGGTTCCAGGGAAGGTCAAAGTTGATGATATGACTGCAAAATTGCAGGTTGATCCCTTCGCCCCCGGCTTCCGTTGCGATCAGGACCTGAACGTTCTTCTGAAATAGCTCTCTCATCCAGTCCTTTTTTCCGCGTTTGAACCCGCCGCGGAACGGAACCGATGTGATGCCATTTTGCTTTAGAAACCATTGAAGATACAGCTGAGTGGCTCGATATTCGGTGAAGATGATCACTTTGTCATCAATTTGGTTGATCAACTCAAGCGCTTTTTCCGCTTTGGAGTTTTTTGTTACGGCCTCCACTTGTTTGATAAGCTGGGATATCGTATTTTGTAATTCAATGGAAGGGTTTTCCTGCCGCTGCAGCATATTTTTGAGTGTGTAAAAAACAGCTTCCCTGCTGCTGCATGCTTCCCGCTGGAGGGTCATTAGTGAAAACTGACTGGATGCAAGTCCGCTGGCAGAACCTCTTAAGTCCTCGATGGCGTTATATAAAGCTCGCTCCTCATTGGATAAATGGATCAGAATCGTTTCTACTTGTCGCTTTGTCCACTCGATGCCGGTATCCGAACGCCTATTGCGGATCATCACTTTGTTGACCAGTTCTCGCAGATGCTCATCATCATGGACGGACCTAGCATCTTTTTTATATTTATCAAAAAATGCTGATTCACTGCCGAGATGACCTGGCTTCAATAATGATACGAGGTTGAAAATTTCTTCAATCCGGTTCTGGATAGGAGTCGCCGTTAGTAGCAGGCAGAATCGTTTTTTAAGGTTTTGAACAAATTCATAGTTTTTTGTTTTATTATTTTTCAATTTATGTGCTTCATCAATGATAATCAGGTCATAATTTAATTGGTTGATGATATCCTTGTGCGGGGCACGCTTGGCTGTATCAATAGATGAAACGACGACATCGAATTGTTCCCACACATAACTTTTCTTTTGGGCAATTGCAGGGATGTGGAATTTGGTGTTTAACTCCATCTCCCATTGCGAAACTAGTGAAGCAGGAACTAAGATTAGCACCTTTTTCACCAAGCCTCTGATCATGTATTCTTTCAAAATCAGTCCGGCTTCGATCGTTTTTCCCAGTCCCACTTCATCAGCAAGGATCGCTTTTCCGTTCATATTTTCGACCACCTGCCTGGCCACTTCGAGCTGATGCGGCAATGGGGTTAGATCCGGGAGGTGACCAGGTGCTTGGAGACCTTCAAATTCAGGGATGATCGTATGTTTTTCGATTTCAACCGCAAGTTTGTATAGCTCCCAATTTCCCCATGGTCCGTCCTTCTCGATTCTTTCCGCCATTTCGTTTTGCCAGGAGGAATCGAAGTTTATTTCCGCGTTCATTTTCTCCACCTCTTTTAATATAAAAATATTGCCCAATCCCCCTTCTAATGGTAGGATGAAGTTAGCTTTTGAATGTTTTGAAATTTGTCATTTTATAGCCGGAAACATCAGTTTGCAGACATGGGTGATAACGTCTAGCGTGCCCAAATGTGAAAATAATATAAATGCGGATGACGACAAGAGGAGAGACTACCCCGGTAGCGCCGAAGGAGCAAGCAGAATTGTGAATCTCTCAGGCAAAAGAACTCTTGTTTGACGCATCTCTGGAGAGTGCTTCCATTCGTGTGAGCCACCAAAGAGGAAAACCTATACAGGTAAACTTTCAGGTGAAAGGACAGAGACCTTCTCGGATGAAGAGGGGGTGCTCTGTCCTTTTCTGCTTTTTGGATATAGAGGTGGATGCAAACTGATATTTTGGCTTGAGACAAAGGGGGATACATAATGTCGGAATTAAAACGAACACCACTTTTTGAAGTTTACCAGGAGTATGGCGGGAAGACAGTTGACTTTGGAGGCTGGGAGCTGCCTGTTCAGTTTTCAAGCATCAAGGAGGAACATGAGGCAGTAAGGACAAAAGCCGGTTTATTCGATGTTTCCCATATGGGCGAAATCGCAGTGGGCGGTCCCGATAGCTTGGATTTCTTACAAAAGTTGATGACAAATGATGTTTCAAAGCTTAAAAATGGGGGAGCACAGTACACGGCGATGTGTTATGAGAACGGCGGCACAGTGGATGATTTGCTTGTTTATAAAATCGAAGCGGATGATTACCTGCTTGTAGTGAATGCTTCCAATATTGAAAAGGATTTCGATTGGATGCAGAAACAACTTGAAGGCAATGTGGAAATGGAAAACTTGTCCGATCGCATGGCACAGCTAGCTATACAGGGACCAAAGGCGGAAGAAATCCTCCAAAAGCTGTCCGGAGAATTCGACCTCGGCACAATAGGTTTTTTTAAGTTCAAGCAAGAAGTCGATCTGAACGGTAAGAAAGCGCTTGTATCTCGAACAGGGTATACTGGAGAAGATGGATTTGAAATTTATTGCGATTCTAAAGACGCAGTCAGACTCTGGAAAGAAATTCTTGAGGCAGGCAAAAAAGAAGGCATTCTTCCTTGTGGCCTTGGTGCTAGGGATACACTCCGTTTCGAAGCAAATCTTCCTTTGTATGGCCAAGAATTGTCACCGGAAATTAGCCCGCTTGAAGCAGGGATTGGCTTTGCGGTCAAGCTGAATAAAGAAGCTGATTTCATCGGAAAAGAGGTACTCAAGCAGCAAAAAGAAAAAGGTCTGACTAAAAAGCTTATCGGGATCGAAATGATCGACCGAGGCATTCCTCGCCATGGCTATCCAGTTTACAAAGGGGAAGTCAGGGTTGGGGAGGTAACCACTGGAACGCAATCCCCAACGCTCAAGAAAAACATCGGACTTGCACTGCTTGACACTAGAGAAACGGAGCTTGGGAATGAAGTAGAAGTTGAAATCCGCGGAAAACGCTTGAAAGCTGCTGTTTCAGCTACACCATTTTATAAAAGAGCCAAAAAGTAAATGCCAGAGAGGGGAAAAGTTATGAAGCATCGCTATTTACCGCTGACGGAAAGTGACAAAAACGCAATGTTGGAAAGCATCGGTGTATCATCAATTGATGAACTGTTCAGCGATATACCTGAAAAGGTCCGTTTCACTGGAGAATATAACATTAAGAAAGCCAAGCCGGAAACAGCTCTTATGAAGGAGCTTGCTCAGATGGCAGCCAAAAATGCTGATTTAAAAAGGAATACTTCCTTCATTGGTGCAGGGGTATATGATCATTATATTCCGGTCATTGTTGACCATGTTCTGTCACGTTCGGAATTTTACACTGCGTACACACCCTATCAGCCAGAAATCTCGCAAGGTGAACTTCAGGCCATCTTTGAATTTCAGACGATGATCTCCGAACTGACTGGCATGGAGGTAGCGAACTCTTCCATGTATGATGGTGGAACTGCTCTGGCAGAAGCGGCCATGCTTAGTGCAGGCCATACAAGAAGGAAGAAAATATTGATTTCAAGCGCTGTTCATCCGGAGTATAAGGATGTCGTCAAAACCTATGCAAAAGGTCAGTATATTGATGTAGTCGAAGTGCCTTATAAAGATGGTGTAACAGACATAGATGCTTTGAAAGGGATGACAAGCGAAGATGTGGCTGCTGTTATCGTCCAGTATCCGAACTTCTTTGGCGGTCTGGAATCGATGAAGGAAATCGAAGCAATTGTCCATGAGAATAAATCACTTTTCGTAGTATCAAGCAATCCGCTTGCGCTTGGGGCATTGACGCCTCCAGGGAAATTTGGCGCAGATATTGTGACAGGAGACGCACAGCCATTCGGAATTCCGACTGCATTCGGCGGCCCTCACTGTGGATACTTTGCAGTAACTGGAAAGTTAATGAGAAAAGTTCCCGGAAGACTCGTCGGCCAAACGAAGGATGATCAGGGACGAAGAGGCTTCGTTTTGACGCTGCAGGCGAGGGAACAGCATATTCGCCGGGATAAAGCGACGTCCAATATCTGTTCGAACCAGGCATTAAATGCCCTTGCCGCCTCTGTGGCAATGACAGCACTCGGCAAAAAGGGTGTACGGGAAATGGCTGTCAGCAATATCCAAAAAGCGCATTATGCTAAACAAAAGTTTAAGGAAAATGGTTTTGAAATCGCATTTGAAGGTCATTCTTTTAATGAATTTGTTGTTAAACTAAATAAGCCAGTAAAAGAAGTGAACCAGAAGCTTCTCAAAAAAGACATCATTGGCGGCTATGATCTCGGCCGTGATTTTTCCGGACTTGAGAATCATATGTTGATTGCAGTGACGGAATTAAGAACGAAAGAAGAAATCGATACTTTTGTTAAGGAAATGGGGGATATCAATGCATAAGGAAGATCAGCCACTCATTTTTGAATTAAGCACACCAGGCCGTGTCGGCTATAGCCTTCCGGAAATGGATGTTCCAGAAGCAGATTTAACAGACCTTTTGCCTGAAGGATTTCTTCGGGAAGACGATCCGGAACTTCCTGAGGCTTCCGAGCTTGATATCATGCGCCACTACACAGCATTATCCAAACGCAATCATGGAGTGGATTCCGGATTTTATCCGCTTGGATCATGCACGATGAAATACAATCCGAAAATGAATGAAAATGTCGCTCGCTTTGATGGTTTTGCACACTTGCATCCATTGCAGGATGAAAGTTCTGTTCAAGGTGCGCTTGAATTGATGTACGACCTGCAGGAACACTTGATTGAAATCACTGGTATGGATGAAGTTACCTTGCAGCCGGCCGCTGGTGCGCATGGGGAATGGACGGGATTGATGATGATTCGGGCCTACCATGAAGCGAATGGAGACCAAAGTCGGACGAAGGTCATTATTCCTGACTCCGCTCACGGAACAAATCCTGCATCTGCGACCGTCGCTGGTTTTGAAACGATCACAGTTAAATCCGATAAAAATGGTCTTGTTGATCTGGAAGACCTAAAGAAGGTTGTCGGGGAAGATACTGCAGCATTAATGCTTACAAATCCGAACACGCTTGGATTATTTGAAGAAAATATTTTGGAGATGGCCGAAATAGTCCACGGCGCAGGTGGAAAGCTTTACTATGATGGAGCCAACTTGAATGCTGTAATGTCCAAGGCACGGCCTGGTGATATGGGCTTTGATGTTGTCCACTTGAACCTTCACAAAACATTCACAGGACCACACGGCGGCGGCGGACCAGGTTCTGGCCCAGTTGGCGTAAAAGCAGACTTGATCCCCTTCCTGCCAAAGCCAATCGTCACAAAGCAGGATGGCGTTTATAAGTTCGACTACGATCGCCCGCAGTCTATCGGAAGGGTAAAACCGTTCTACGGAAACTTTGGCATCAATGTCCGTGCCTATACTTATATCCGCACAATGGGACCGGATGGCTTGAAGGCTGTAACAGAGTACGCGGTACTCAATGCCAACTATATGATGAGAAAGCTTGCTGACTATTATGATCTGCCGTTTAACAGGCATTGCAAGCATGAGTTCGTCCTAAGCGGCAAGCGTCAAAAAAAGCTAGGCGTGCGCACGCTGGATATCGCCAAACGCCTGCTTGACTTCGGCTATCATCCGCCAACCATCTACTTCCCATTGAATGTAGAAGAAGCGATCATGATTGAGCCGACAGAAACAGAATCCAAGGAAACGCTTGATGCCTTCATCGATGCGATGATCCAAATCGCGCGTGAAGCAGAAGAGAACCCGGAAATCGTTCAAGAAGCACCGCACTCCACGGTAGTAGGCCGCCTGGATGAAACAACAGCTGCAAGGAAGCCGATCCTCCGCTATCAGAAAGCGGAATAGTTTTTTGAAATCATGTCGATATACTCTGCATGATTTCCAGAAAGGCTTTCGTCAGCGTTGAAGGAAATAGCAAAAAAGCTAACCCCCCAGCTTCTGCTGGGGGGTGATTTTTATGGAAAGAGCAGATTACGCTTTAATTTTGCCGCCCCATTTTTTGAAGCCGCCTTCTAGATGGGATAAATCTTTACAGCCATTTTTGTGAAGCAGCTGTGCAGCACGGCCGCTGCGGGATCCGCTCTGGCAATAAAGATAGACTGGCTTGTCCGGTCTGATTTCTTTCAAACGTGCCTTTAGCTGGGTAAGCGGAATGTTTCTAGCACCTAGTATATGGCCGTTTGCGAATTCATTCGGTTCACGGACATCAATGAGCTGCGCTTTACGATACCCTGCTTTGAATTCTTCCTCTGACAAAGTCTTTAGGATTTTCTTTTGGCGGAAATACATAAACACATAGTACAGAATCACCGCAACTGTCAGAACGATTAACAAAATAAGTGTATACAAAACATATTTCTCCTTTCAAGCTATGCTGAGCCATCTTTAATTATATAAGCCTTCCTGGATAAGCGCAAAGATATTTACCAAAATTCTTTCAAACAAGCTGCTTTTCTTTTGAAAATTTATTTGTTAGACTAAAAAAATCTTGATCAAATGAAAATGGGGTAATGCAATGGAAAAAGCAGTATGGAGATTTATTGATTCAGGTGACAATTCACCGTCATTTAATATGGCGTTAGATGAGGCATTACTCGAGTGGCATGGTGCAGGAAAGATCCCACCTGTTGTCCGCTTTTATGGTTGGAATCCTGCGACCCTTTCAATTGGCTATTTTCAGAGGATTGAGCGCGAGATTGATATGGATGCTGTACAGCAGCTTGGCCTCGGGTTTGTGCGCAGGCCGACTGGTGGCAGGGGAGTCCTGCATGAACACGAACTCACTTATAGCGTCATTGTGACAGAAGATTATCCTGACATGCCAAAAACTGTCACAGAAGCATATCGTGTCATTTCAGAAGGGATTTTGCAGGGGTTTCAGAATCTAGGACTGGAAGCTTATTTCGCTGGGCCAAAAACATCTGCCGAAAAGGAAGCACTAAAGAACCCGCGATCCGCAGTTTGTTTTGATGCACCAAGCTGGTACGAACTGGTAGTTGAGGGACGGAAGGTTGCCGGAAGTGCTCAGACCCGTCAGAAAGGGGTAATCCTACAGCATGGTTCCATTTTGCTGGATTTAGATGAAGATAAACTTTTCAGCTTGTTCAAGTATCCGAATGACAAAGTCAAAGAAAGAATGCAGCGTGCTTTCAAGTCCAAGGCGGTAGCCATCAATCAAATCAGCAGCCGGAAGATTGAACTAGAGGAAGCAAAGAAAGCCTTCAAGGAAGGTTTCGAGGCTGGATTGAGGATAAAATTGGACCCTTACACCTTAAGTGAAGAAGAACTGGATTATGTAAATGCACTTGCAAAAAATAAATACGAATCTGAGGACTGGAATTTCAAAAGATAAAAATTTACAGAGCGGATCAACCGCTTTTTTTGCTGTTATGGAAATTACAAAATTATTTAGTTGTGGATAACTAATTGTGTTTTTCTTAATCCAGCTCCAGCGCCTAGCCCCTTGAGTCGCTTCGGTCCGCCCAATGAAGTCAAA
>NZ_JXIQ01000123.1 GCF_000934845.1 Mesobacillus subterraneus | reverse complement strand
CTTCACCTGAGCGGACCGAAGCGACTCGAGGGGCTAGGCGCTGGAGCTGGACAATTCTCGAAGTGAATTCTATCTTAATGTCAAAAAGAAAAAAGATTCGCCGTTTCATGCACCGAATCCCTTTAAAAAAATTCGCTTTATTTCCTCCTCCTATTTTACCACTTACAATAGGGAGTGACAACCAATCGAAAAAATCCCGCTGCGATTAGACAGGGGACTTATGCATTATTGATTTTTCATAAACTCCAACACTTCCAGATCGATCTTGCCTTGTTCCTGTTCTCTCTCCTCGAAGTTTTCCGTGTGCAGATAGGCAGTGAGCGCCTGGTGGAGTTCCGCATCGTCAGACGGATTCGCCTTCAAGTAATCGAGCCGCTTCAGATGCTGGATGACTGTTTCCTTGACCTCTCCTGCAACTGCCACGATCTTCTCTGGCTTCGCTTTGGAAAAATAAAGCTGCTGCAGCCCGTAAATACGAATCAATTCGTTGATAGGGTCCGGATGATCGTCGACACGCAAATCGATGAAACGGTCGTTGTAGCCGCCGTATCCACCCTTTTCCTTGACGACGAGAAGTGCTGCCGACTGCTGGCCCCTGCTGTCGCCGCCAGCTTGCTGGCCGGCATGCAGCGCCTGCAGCAGCCGATGGGCGAGCGATCCTTCCGTTGCTTCAAAGGTCTCGGCCATTGCTTTCACGGTCTTTTCATCTACTAAAATATTTCCTTGAGCTGCAAAATGCTTGCCCGTCACTCCGCCTGCCCAGTCATAGCAGGCAGAACCCGTAAAAGTAGCCGCGCTTCCTGCAGCGTCAATCAAACCAACTTGACGCATTTCCTTGTCTGGGTCATCTTTGGTAATCAGCTCCATCGCTTCCTCCGCTGATTTCCCCTGTGCCATCCATTCCAGCGCCTGCGGGCCATAAGCGGTATTCGCATAGGATTGCGTCGCTACAGCGCCCACTCCAGCCTTGGCAAACGGAACAACTGCCCCGACTCCAAGGAATTTGGATTGCACAGCAATCCCCCATTCTTTTTCCCGCGGATCATACGCTACGATCGAAAATGTCATATGTGTCGCCTCCTGTGAAACTATTTCGACATTCGATATTATTTTTCCTTCAAAAAACAAAATGAAAACCCACAGCCAATTTCTGACTGTGGGGAGAGTGTTAGATTGTTATTGCGCTTCAATCAAACCGTAGCGACCGTCGTTGCGCTTGTAAACAACATTTGTCTGGTTTGTTTCAGCATTAGTGAACACGTAGAAGCTGTGGCCAAGCATGTTCATCTGCAGAATCGCTTCCTCGCTGTCCATCGGCTTCAAGTTAAAGCTCTTCGTGCGGACCACCTCAAGATCGTCGTCTTCATCCACCTGCTCCACTTCGGTGAAAATGGGAGCATAATCCTTCAGGCTGTCCTTTTCACGGAATTTGCGGTTCACCTTTGTCTTATGCTTGCGGATCTGGCGCTCTAGCTTATCTGTGATCAAATCAATTGCAGCATACATATCTTCATGAGTTTCCTCGGCGCGAAGTACTAGGTCTTTCATCGGAATCGTAATCTCCACTTTCGATTTCTTATCCGGGTAAACTTTCAGGTTCACGTTCACGTTAGCATTGGGCGACTCAGTAAAGTACCGTTCCAGCTTCGCAACCTTCTTCTCTACATACTCTCTGATTGCTGGAGTTACCTCAATGTTTTCTCCACGAATGTTGTAGTTCATAGTGGACTCCTCCTTTGGGATATAACTATGTATTACTAATTCTATTTTACCCTAAAGAACTCCTGCAAAAACAGTCAGAAGATTTGACAATTTTATGTCTGTTTTTACCGTCGAGATAGTAGATATTTTGTAGAAGCTTGTCGTTACAAGGGAAAACCGCCCGAAATCGGACGGTTTAGTTGATATAATAAGGCCTGAATTGTTTATTGATTTCTCTGGACCATTCAGAAAAAGCAGGATAAATGCTTTCCCCAATTACTTCTTCCCACACGCTGTAATCGGCATAAGGAAGAACTTGAGCCTTTTCCCAAACATCATCGAAGGATGCAAACTGGTTCAAAACTCCAGTTCGCTCCGCAAAATGCTCAGCGAGAACTTGATTGGAGAGATGAATTTGCCCAAATGCCAAACGGACGTCATCCCACAAGTGATCGGCAGCCTCCAGTTTCCGTTCTTCCAGACAAAAAAAGATATGTCCAAAAGCTTCTTCAATGGTATCCAGCAAACCGATATACTGCCTGACTAAGAGCATTTTCTCTTCATTTAATCCATCCAATCCATTCACCTATTTCCTCTTGTCGTAAAACATGCCATCTGTCGAAAGGTTTTGATATGGATTGACATATTTAGTGTTTGATTCCTTTTTCATATGGAGCTCCTTGATGTCCTTCTGGATCGAAACTTTTTCAGCTGTAATCAACTGCTCAAGCCTCTCGTTCATTGTAACAATTTGCTTGCCCAGCTCCGCTTCCTCAGGAGTAAACGGCGGGACGATTTCTTTCATCAGCGCCTCGCGCCTGTCCAACAGTGCTTCCACCTGTAAAATCTTCTGATCCCGTTCTGTCTGAGGCTGTTGCAAAATCTGAATCAGTTCGATCGTTGCCTTGTGGAATTTCTTTAGCACACTCACTACGCCCTGCCGCCCTGGCTGTGCTTCTTCTGGCGATTCAGCTGGATTACTTGCTTCCACGTATCGCGGAATTCCGTGACCAGCCCCTCCACTTCCGCCAGCGCATCGAGGTCATTCTTAATATTTGCTTCGACTAAACGGCGATTCATATACTCATACAACGACATCATATTTTGCGAGACTTCTAGATCCATATTCAGCGTCACCATCAATTCATGGACGATGTTCTGCGCCTTCTGGATATTCAAATTCTTCCCCTCGATGTCCTTGGACTGCATCCCATGCTTGGCCAGATTGATAAACTTCAAGCAACCATTGTATAACATCAACGTCAATTCACCTGGCGAAGCCGTGTTTACGGAATTCTGCTGGTAAGACTGGTATGGATTATTTACTGCCATTAAGTGACTCTCCTTTTTCAAAGGGAATTTTGCTTACATGCCGCCGCCGAACTGCTGCATCATGTACATTGACTGTTCATTGAACCGCTGAATCGCTTTTTCCATCGCCGTGAATTGGCGCCAGTAACGGTCCTCCACCTGTAAAAGACGATCTTCAAATCGAACGATTTGGTCATCAATACTATCTAAGTTTCTGCCCAGTGTAAAGGTATTATTAACACTGTAGGACTTCCCTGCACGTGTTTCAATATTGTTCATCGTATCTTTGATCGTATCTCTTAATCTTCTTGCCAAGCCATCAGTGGCAGAGGAATTGCCATCCTTGGCAAAAAGCTCATAAACTCCATTCGGGTCAGCCGTGATTGCTGCTTTCAATTTATCTTCATCAATAACTAGCTTCCCGCCCTCCAGATAGTTGCTAGAGGTCGTAATTCCGATTTCAGCTAGTTGGGTTGCTCCAGTGACGCCCTCCACTGCTGTGGCTAGATCCATCCGCATTTTATTCAAGGCACCTGATAAAATGGTATCGCCTTTTAAGGTTCCACTTCTGGCCTTCTCTTCCCAGCGTTCGATGTCTTTTTCATTCATCGCATCCTTCTGTTCCGTCGTTAGTGGCTGGAAATCCCGATAGCGCTTTTCCTCTAATTCATTTTTTACCTTTTCAATGACCGAGTTATACTTGTCTGCGAATTTTACAATCGTATCAAGAATCGCGTCTGTGTCAGTTGATGAGGAAAAATTCACATTCCCTGTATTCTCCTGCTTTAAAATAAATTCAACCCCATTAATTGTAAAATTATTAGAGGATCGTTCAATTGGCATTCCGTTGTAGGTCAAAGCTGCATTTGCCCCTACCGATCCGAACGGGCCACCTGCAGAAACATCCGTGGATGCTGCAATATTATCACTGTGCATATTCATTGCGGTCCAAAAATCGCCTGCATTTCCGCTCGGCGAAAGTTCTATTTCGGCTGTTCCCGCAACATCCCCGGTGTTTTTCGCAATGATGGACAGCGTCCCTTTTTGCTCATCAAAATAGGCATTCACACCAGTACTTTTATTTATTTTATCAATTAACGTACCGATCGTATCGTCCGCTGTAATCTCGATTGGGACACCTTGATCCAACTTGCCGTCCTTGCCGATCGCTTTAATCGTCAGCGTTTGTGCCGTTATCCCTTGTGCCACTAGCTTGTCGGTAGTATTAATTGTGCTGGACGCTTTTGAAAACATCGTTGCCGCCTTAGCAAGCGTATCCACTTGAACCGTCCCTGAAAAATCAACAGTGGAATTAATATTCTTGACTCCTAGTGCAGCTGGATCCGAAACAGAAATCGTTTTCTTCGCATAAGACCCTTGCTTAAAAACACCATCAAAAATTTGGGTATCCAACTCTAATAACGACGTATTCATCTCTCGATAATCATCCCGTTGCCACTCAAGAAATTGCTTTTTCTGAGTTAGCTTATCCAAAGGGATACGCTCCGCCTTCATCAAGTCCGTTACTATCTGGTCAATATCCATCCCGCTGGCGAGTCCGCCAATTCGCATATTACTAGCCATGTTTTAATCACCTTTAAATTTTTTTATCCACCAACAAACCAAGGAACTCCGTCATCGCCGCATAAAAATCAAGCATTTTTTTTGGTGGAATTTCCCGTATCGTTTCCTTCGTTTTCTCATCGATAATTTTCACATAGTACTCATTTAGCTTTTCGTGGAACTCGAATTTCAGAGCCGTTGGCGAAGCCTCCAAAAACTTATTCACGCTGTCTACAATCTCTTTCACTTTCTCTTTAGGAAATACCACTTCCTCCGGAGAATCTTGCCTTTTCTCGGTATCCCTATCCTGAATCATGGTTGCCGCATCACTAACTGCAATGCTTCTAGGTTGTGAGGATAATGAATTGGATGAAAGTCGCTCGATCATCACGGTTCCCCCTGAAATATTCTGTTTTATAGTAGTTATATCGGAATGATGTCGAGTTTGTTTAGTTTAAAATCTTTTTAGAATGCTATATAATAATAGGAACAAATGTTCTGATTAAATTGGAGGTAATTAAATGGGGCTGCTCGAAGAACTCCTGGAACATATACCGTTACGATCACTTTCTTTAATCAACGCAAAGCTATTAGGAGATGGTAGTTTAACTATAGAGGGCACAAAACAACCAAGGTTCCGGTTCCAGCACAGTTATTCAGACAAAGGTTGGTGTTATTTCTGCTATGAAAGTCTTCATAGTTACATTCCAATCAATCCTCCTAGATATAAAAAGAATATCGACCCAAGAGTTAATGCAGGTTTTTCCGAAACATTTTATGTACAATCCAGGACTACTCCTTTACTTACCCTGTTAAAAAAATCCTGGTATGCAGGCAAGAAAAAGATTATTCCTTTACAATTAATAGAACAAACTCTGAGCCCGGAATCTTTAGCGTGGTGGTACCAAGATGATGGACATTTGGTTTGGAAAAATGGTTCACCACGAAAAATTATTTTGTCGACTGATAATTTTACTCGAGAGGAGAATTTTGGTCTAATTAAGATATTAAGAGAGTTATTTCATCTAGAATTTTCTCTAGATGGTCAAAACAGATTGTGCCTTTACGACCAACCTCAAATATTATACTTTATTTTTTTAGTACAAGATTATATTCATCCATCGATGGCGAGGAAATTACCACCATATAGTCAAATCACCTCTCCAATAAAATCACATCAAAAGAGAACCACTATTTATTTACCGTTTCAGTTAACTAAGCCCACAAAAGAAATTAGAGAGATTTTATTTAAATTCAATCCAGAAACTTTTATAGCCAATTGGTACAGGGATTTATATAAAAGCCATTTAACAACTACCACCTTAATATATAGTCACCAAGTAACGTTAATCGAATTGGAACAAAATAAAATCTTTATGACGCAAAGTCGAACAGGGTTGAGAATGAGTGAGATCATTACAATTCTTTTTTTCACAAAAGCTAAAAAGAGGCTGTCCAAAGGACAAACCTCTTTTAGGTAAAATTAACGAAGAAGTTGTAGAACTCCTTGTGGTTGTTGGTTCGCTTGCGCCAACATTGCTTGTGCTGCTTGAGAAAGAATAGAATTCTTAGTTTGTTCCATCATTTCTTTCGCCATCGTGCGAACATTTACTTTCATAAATGACTAGACTATATCTTCACCCTCTATGTATTAGTAGGGGTCGGGCACTTCGGATTCACAATGCTGATGTACATTGTTTCACCTACGGATTTCATCATCATAGCTCTGGCCTTAGATGGTATATCCTAGTCGTTGAACCTTCTCCACTCTTTCGAGATAGGAGCTTGGCTGCTGATTGCCCAATCTTTTCTTTTTTCAAACCGTCACGCTTGTCGTTTCCAACTACGTTGTGGCAAGAAAAGCTCTAAGGAGTTTCCAGCAATTCACCCGATCATAATCACTAGCCGTTACCAACTAGGACGACTGTGCTTGTTACTGCTATTAAGCAGCTAAAGCATAATCTACGTCACGAACACGTGATTCTGCAGCAGTTAAGTTTTCAGAAGATGTGTTTAAGTTATTGATAGTGTGTTCTAATCGGTTTTGGTAAGCACCAAGCTTTGAACGTTCAGCTGATACAGTTTCAATCGCAGTATTAATTGATGTAATTGCTGCATTAGCAGCAGATTGTGATGAAATATCAATTCCTCCTGCCACAGACGCAGCATTAGAAAGTTCTCCATTAGAGAATGTTGCTGCTGTAGAAGAAGTCTTGTTAATAGCAATCGATGCAGCAGTACTAGTTGTAGCAGCAGCAGCAGCACCAGCACTTAAGTTACCATCTAAAGTAACTTTTAAACCATCAAACTTTGTAGAATCTGTAAATGTTGCTGAAGTTGCATTACCCTGAACGTCAACTGTTTCAACAAGGGAACCGTCAGTTAAAGATAATCTAACAGTATCTTGCGCACCACCAGTTAATGTACCACTTCCAGTACCACCAGCAGTAGTGACTGTACCTGTCGCATCAAATGTTAAATCTGTAACACCTGCTGAACTTAAAGCACCATTCAATGCTGTATTAATATTTGCTGCTGTTGATTCAGTACCAGAGGCATCAGAGATTTGAAGAGTGATTGTTTTGTTTGTAGTATCGACAGTAGCTACCTCACTACCTGCAGTAGCACCATTACTAACTGTAATAGTATATCCGTTTAGTGAATCAGAGTTATCAGCAGTTGTATACGTAATACCACCGATAGCTCCTGCAGTTGCAACTGTACCTGCCGTTTGAATTGTGGCAGATAGAGTTAAAGTAGTTCCATCTGTAATTCCTGTTCCTAAAGATCCTGATAAATTGGCACCAGTAACATCAGTAGCAGCACTTACAGTAGCACTAGCCACATCTCTAGCAACACCTAATGAAGCAGCATCCATAGCTCCAATTGAAAGAGAAAGATTTTGGTTTTCGTTAGCACCGATATGAAATTTAACGTCACTGATATTACCAGCCTGGATTCCACCATCTAATAGCTTCTTTGTGTTAAACTCGGTGTTATTAGAAATTCGTGTTACTTCTTGTGATAACTGATCTACCTCTTTCTGAAGTTCTACACGGTCAGAATCAGTATTTGTGTCATTGGAAGATTGAGTTGCTAGTTCACGCATACGTTGAAGAATAGAATGTGTCTCATTTAAAGCACCTTCTGCAGTTTGAATGAAAGAGATACCATCTTGTGCATTTTTAGAACCCATGTCTAACCCACGAATCTGCCCACGCATTTTTTCAGAGATTGCTAGTCCAGCTGCGTCATCTCCAGCACGGTTAATACGAAGACCTGAAGATAATTTCTCCATTGATTTTGATTGAGCATTTGATGCACCGTTCAACTGACGATATGTGTTCAGTGCGGCGATATTGTGATTAATTCTCATTGCTTGTTTTCCTCCTTGAATTTGTTGTTCACGTCCTTGTGAACAATGGTTTATTGGTTCGAGTCGATAAGGTCGGCCGCCCTTATTTTCTCTTACATTTGTTTTATCGTCGGGGGGTTAAAATTGTTTAATAGTGTTTTTAAGTTTTTTTGATAAATTTTAGTAGGGATGTGATGTCTTTGGATGCTTGTTGGTTTTCGGTTTGGATTTGGTCGAGGATTTCTTTGCGGAAGATCTCGACGTTTTTTGGTGCTTTGATGCCGATTTTTACTTGGTCGTTTTTGGCGGAGACGATGGTGATTTCGATGTCATCGCCGATTTGGATGGTTTCGCCGTTCTTTCGTGTTAGTACGAGCATGTTTGATCACCCCTTCGCTTCTGCTTTTTGAAAGATTGGGTGTTTGGTTTTGTATTGTTCGTTGTGTAAGATGACTTGTTTTGCCTTGCGGTTTTTCAAATTAATGATAATCGGCGCCTGCAGGTTTGCGGTTGTTTTTTCAAAGGGATCCTGGACAGTCAGGATGGTATAGACCGCGACGTCTCGTTCGCTTTCCAGGCTCAATTCCTCGACCGCGGCATCTTCCAGCTGAAAATCATACGCTGTCATAAACTGAAAGGGGTTTGTCAATACAAATGCCAGTCCGGGGGTCGATACTGATTGGAGGACATAGTAGGATTCATCATCCGACAATGGCAGCAAGGCAAACTGCTTTTCCTCTGCAAAACCCGGTATCCCTTTTTCAAAAGTCAGAATCTCGTCCATTTCCACTTCACCATGGTACTTCGTGTGTATGTTCATTTTAGAATCCTTCCTTAAATAGATTGTTCATAATTAATTCCGACATGCCTAAGATTGGCAAAATCAATCTTCAATGATGGATGCTGCTTCAGGCTGACTTCTGCCTTGCCTGGAGTATAGGTGATGATTGGCTTATTAAGCCTGCTTTCGATCACCGGCTTATTTTGTTTCCAATTAATGTCTACTTTGCCAGGGTCATAGCCAATCTTCACACTTCCAGCGGACGGAGTCCAACCAATATTAAAATCGAGCATCGGCGACTCGCTGTTTCGCTTTGCTTGATCTGCAATCGGATTGCCGCCATTCTCGATCCTCATTAGCTCATCGCCGTCTTGAGAAACGCGCGCGAGACCGGAAAGCCAGTCTTGATAACCCTGCTGTGCCGCTTCATCAATCCTTCGGGAAATGGGTTTCAAATCCATATCGGCACGCGCTTCGGTCTGATCGATGGTCAATCTCGCCGGCTTACGGTCGATATTCAGCTTGGCAGCCGGCTGCTCGATGCTCAACTCCGCTTTCGGCTGCTCGATTTCCAGTTTCGAAGACTGAGTCCTGATCTCGGTCTGCCCAAACTTTGACTCCAAGCGAATCTGGGGAAATTGCATTTATATCCCTCCTAGTAAGAAAAGCGCAAGCGCCTTGTTCAGCCCCGACAAGCGCTGGAGGGCCGACCAGTGAAGTCG
>NZ_JXIQ01000122.1 GCF_000934845.1 Mesobacillus subterraneus | reverse complement strand
GTTACCCCACCGACTTCGGGTGTTACAAACTCTCGTGGTGTGACGGGCGGTGTGTACAAGGCCCGGGAACGTATTCACCGCGGCATGCTGATCCGCGATTACTAGCGATTCCGGCTTCATGCAGGCGAGTTGCAGCCTGCAATCCGAACTGAGAATGGTTTTATGGGATTGGCTTCACCTCGCGGCTTCGCTGCCCTTTGTTCCATCCATTGTAGCACGTGTGTAGCCCAGGTCATAAGGGGCATGATGATTTGACGTCATCCCCACCTTCCTCCGGTTTGTCACCGGCAGTCACCTTAGAGTGCCCAACTGAATGCTGGCAACTAAGATCAAGGGTTGCGCTCGTTGCGGGACTTAACCCAACATCTCACGACACGAGCTGACGACAACCATGCACCACCTGTCACTCTGTCCCCCGAAGGGGAACGCCCTATCTCTAGGGTTGTCAGAGGATGTCAAGACCTGGTAAGGTTCTTCGCGTTGCTTCGAATTAAACCACATGCTCCACCGCTTGTGCGGGCCCCCGTCAATTCCTTTGAGTTTCAGCCTTGCGGCCGTACTCCCCAGGCGGAGTGCTTAATGCGTTTGCTGCAGCACTAAAGGGCGGAAACCCTCTAACACTTAGCACTCATCGTTTACGGCGTGGACTACCAGGGTATCTAATCCTGTTCGCTCCCCACGCTTTCGCGCCTCAGCGTCAGTTACAGACCAGAGAGCCGCCTTCGCCACTGGTGTTCCTCCACATCTCTACGCATTTCACCGCTACACGTGGAATTCCGCTCTCCTCTTCTGCACTCAAGTTCCCCAGTTTCCAATGACCCTCCCCGGTTGAGCCGGGGGCTTTCACATCAGACTTAAGGAACCGCCTGCGCGCGCTTTACGCCCAATAATTCCGGACAACGCTTGCCACCTACGTATTACCGCGGCTGCTGGCACGTAGTTAGCCGTGGCTTTCTGGCCAGGTACCGTCAAGGTACCGGCAGTTACTCCGGTACTTGTTCTTCCCTGACAACAGAACTTTACGACCCGAAAGCCTTCATCGTTCACGCGGCGTTGCTCCGTCAGACTTTCGTCCATTGCGGAAGATTCCCTACTGCTGCCTCCCGTAGGAGTCTGGGCCGTGTCTCAGTCCCAGTGTGGCCGATCACCCTCTCAGGTCGGCTACGCATCGTCGCCTTGGTGAGCCATTACCTCACCAACTAGCTAATGCGCCGCGGGCCCATCTGTAAGTGACAGCGAGAAGCCGTCTTTTAGCTTTCGCTCATGAGAGCAAAAGGATTATCCGGTATTAGCTCCGGTTTCCCGAAGTTATCCCAGTCTTACAGGCAGGTTGCCCACGTGTTACTCACCCGTCCGCCGCTGATCTTCAAAAGCAAGCTAATGAAGATCCGCTCGACTTGCATGTATTAGGCACGCCGCCAGCGTTCGTCCTGAGCCAGGATCAAACTCTCCAAAAAAGAGTATGAGTTTAGCTCATAAGTTAAAACGTTGGCTCATGAGCTTCTATAATAGAAGCCATGATAATTGATT
>NZ_JXIQ01000121.1 GCF_000934845.1 Mesobacillus subterraneus | reverse complement strand
TCTCCCACCTACTCATTGGGCTTTAGCCCTTCCCATTCCTTGAGGATGGGAGACTTCTTTCGGAAATCCGTTAAATAGATCTCTTGAATCGGGAGCACATTCACTATCCCAGTACTTGCTCCAGTGCCAATGACGGTCAGCACTTGGCTGTCGGGCCTTGCGAGATGTCGGGCTAAGATGGCACTTTAGGCGCCGGTTCTCAATCGTGTCAGATAAGAAGCGGACAGTAAGCTTCTATGTCTTCCTGTTTGTAGTTCTGTGAGTAAAATGGCTCCTTGTGTGGTGGGAAGATCAGCTGAACTCTTATCAGGAAAAATCGAGACAATTTTGGTCGCGCCCTTGCAGTCATTATCTTGTCAACTATAATTTCGACGACACACTCCCTCGCTCGATGAACAAATGTTCAACCGTGATGTTCTGACTGGTTTTTTCACCATTCATAATCTTTTGGAGCAACAGTGCCGTTTGCTTTCCCATTTCAAAAAAATCCTGCTGGATTGTTGTAAGTGGGGGCTGGGTAAACTCACTAATTAAAATTCCATCGAATCCAGTAACGGAAATATCTTCGGGGATTTTAAGCCCTTGCTCCTTGACAGCTTTCATGACCCCCAGTGCCATAAGGTCACTGAAACATAAAAACGCCGATGGAGTTTTATGCTGTAACAGTTCTTTAGTCAGTTGGTACGCCTTATCCTCGAAAAAATCACCATAAATGATATCTTCTTCAGATAGTTCCTTTCCTTGTTCACGAAATGCTTCCTTAACGCCGGACAGCCGTTCCGCGTTCACCCACGCTTCTGCCTTGCCAGCGACAATGACGATGTCTTTATGGTTCCGCTCCAACAAGTAAAGAGCTATTCCTTTGCTTGCTTCGAAATTGTTGATCGACACAGAACCGACTAATGCGCTCTCTTTCTCTAATTTCACATCCAATACAACACATGGGATATTAGAATCGATCAGTTCAAGAAAGAAGGGGTCATCAATGCGAATTCCTGACAAGACTGCCCCGCCTATATTTCTTTCCTTACAAAAGGCTGCATAGCTCTTCTGCTTCTGCTTTTGCGAATCAATCATGTATATCGCAAGTTCATGCTGGGATTGTTCCACCGCTGCATAAACACCCTTAAAAAGCTGGAAGGAGTTTGTGTTGTCTTTGATGCCACTTTCAAAAAAACCTGAGGTAATCAGGCCAATAGTGTTCTGTTTTTTGGATGACAAATTTTTTGCAACCAGATTGGGAGAATAGTCCAGCTCCTTCGCAACATTTAAAATTAGCTTTTTTGTTTTTTCACTAATATCAGGGTAATCATTAAATGCCTTTGAGACCATGCTGATCGATACCCCTGCTTTTTTAGCCACATCTTTAATAGTAGCCATCTACAACCATCTCCTGCTGAGCCTTTTTCCTGTATTATCAAAGAAGCCTATCTCCCTGTCAATAATCTCTCGCATGGATGTTGAACATACCATTCAATCGTTCCAGCGTTAATTCTGCTGTGCTTTCAAGTACTAAATTTGCTCCAGCCTCCTTCATGATATCCAAAGTACCTACCCCAATAGAAAACATTCCTGCGTCCCGAATAGATTGCAATCCGGCAATGGAATCTTCAATACCAACACAATTACGTGGATTGACTGATAACTTCTCAGCTGCTGAAAGGAAAATATCAGGTGCCGGCTTTCCTTTGGCTACCTTTTCAGGATCGGCAACGACCTGGAAAAATTCCGTTATCTGCAATGCATCTAGAATCGATGGGGCATTCTTGCTAGCAGAAGCCAGGCCAATCTTGATATGATTCTTTTTTAGTTCCTCGAGAAACTTTCTGATACCGGGAAAAATATTCTCGGGTGTCATCTGTGTCAAAAGCTGGACATAGTACTTATTTTTACGCTGTGCAAGCTCCACTTTCTCTTTTTCAGTAAAAGTATGTGCGATTCCTCCCATGTCAAGAATCCGTTCAAGGCTTTCCATCCGGCTAATACCCTTTAATTCCTCATTGAATTCTTTGTTGATGTGAATCCCGATGCTTTTGGCCAATTCGCTCCATGCTAGGAAATGCCACTCTGCTGTATCAGTGATCACTCCATCTAAATCGAAAATAACTGCTTTTAAATTCAATTTCTGTTCTCCTTTATCCATTTATTTTACGCCTGCTGTCTGATTATTTGTCTGAATGAAGTATTTGTTCAGAATGATATAGATAATGAAAATTGGGATGATGGAAATCAGTGACCCTGCCATAATAACATCCCATGCAGTAGCATTCTTGAATTGTTTTGCCAGTGCGTTCAATCCCTGTGTCAGCATGTAACGGTCTGGACTGGAAATGAACAGGAGCGGTTTCATAAATTCATTCCATACTCCCATAAAAACAAATACTGCCTGGGTTGCAACCGCTGCCTTAGCATTTGGAAGGACAACCCGAAAGAACGTTCCGATCCTCGACAGCCCGTCCATCGTTGCAGCTTCCTCCACATCTCTCGGAAAGTTGACAAAGAACTGGCGCATCATGAAAATATAGCCAATATTAAACATTGTTGTGAGGATTATCGACCAATGACTGTCCACCAAGCCTAATTTTGAAACAACTATATACAATGGAATCATGGTTACCTGTGAGGGAATCATAATCAAGGCTAATAGCGCACTGAACAGAACTTTTTGGCCTTTGAAATCAATTCTTGCAAGTGCATATCCTGCCATCGTGTTAACCACCAGATTAATTAGCGTGGTTACGAGCGCTACGAACAAGGAATTCATCACCCACGTTGGGAGCTGAGAATCAAAAACTTTTTCATATCCAGCAGTACTCCACTCTTGTGGAAAGAAAGTACCGCCACTGGCAATTTCCGCTGTGGTCTTAAATGAAGTCAAGATACTCCAAAGAAACGGGACAAGGGTCAAAAGTGAATACCCTATAAGCAAAGCATACACAATCGCCTTCATTTTACTGCTCTTACCATTTCTCATTACCCATTCACCTCATCTGCTTTGAGTAGTTTGTTTACAATGTATGTTACGGTGAAAATAATAGCTCCCAAGACAAACGCCAGTGCTGTGGCGCGTCCCATATCATTACTGTTGAATGCCAATTGATAAATATATAGGGAGAATGTCAGGGTTGAATTTTGCGGTCCACCTGTACCATTCGAGATTATAAATGCCTGGTCAAAAATCTGGAAACATCCAACCAAGCCCATTGTAACAACATAAAAAGTGATTGGCATTATCTGTGGGACAGTTACATGACGGAATTGTTTAAAAGCTGAAGCACCATCAAGTGAGGCTGCCTCATACAAACTGTCAGGGATATCCTGTAAGCCTGATAAGAATACGATCATAAAGTGTGGGACAGTTGAAAAGATATTCATAATCATAATGACGGTCAGTGCCAGACTGGGATCAGTCAGGAATTCCAACCTTATGCCAAATAGATCGTCAATTGTATTGACAACAAGCCCGTTATTATTGAAGAGCCACATAAAAATCAACGTCATAGCCGAAGATGAGGTCAAAGTAGGAATGAACATGACCGTCAGGAATCCACGGCTGAATTTTACCTTATTATTCAATAATGCGGCAAGAGCCAATGCGATGATCGTTTGTATTGGAACGACAACCAATACATACTTGAATGTATTATAGAATGAAGCCCAAAATTTTGGGTCTTCGAATATTTTTCCAAAGTTATCCAAACCAATGAAATTCCTTGTCCCCGCCAGCATATCCACCTTAAAAAACATCAGGAAAAAAGCATAAACAACTGGGACGATCGTAAAGAAAAGGATGGCTAGCAAAGCAGGCATCATAAATGAATACCCTTGAAGATTTTGATGGCGTTTGCTGTTCACTTCGTTCACCTCGTTTAAGTAGGCATTATTCTTTCATTAAATATCTGTAGTTTCATTCTTCGCTGTTGAACCATCCCAGCCATTCTATAGGGATTTTAAAGTTACCTCAAACGGCAACCATTCATGCCAAGCAGCTAAAATCAAATACTCACTAAAAACATTTATATCAAGGACGACCAATAATAAGAAAAGCGCAAGCGCCTTGGTCAGCCCCGACAAGCGCTGGAGGGCCTGACAGTGAAGTCGTTCTTTGACTT